>NZ_JAGIOP010000003.1 GCF_017876775.1 Mycolicibacterium lutetiense
ATTGCCTGTGGCTGTTGCCTTCTGAGGTCACCGAACGCTTCGAGCCGGTCATCGAGGACGTATCGACCGCAGTCGCCCAAGAGGCCGAACGCCAACTCACCCGCACCGATGAGCACACACCGCGCCAGGTCGCACTGGCCCTCGGCGCCGCTCTCACCGCATGGGCTGAGCTCATATTGCTGCGTTCCTGGTGGTACAGCGGTGGATGGATTCCCGCGGTGGTGTCGTGGGTGCTGACCGTCGCGCTCGTCGCTGGAGCCTGGGCAGCCGCTAACGCCAACCAACCGCAACGGCGCGCCGCCGCTGATGGGTTCGCTTGGACGGCCATCATCCCGTTGGCCGCAGCGGTGGCCACGTCGATACCGGGTCATCCCACGACATGGCACGCTCTGGCCGCGGTACTGGCCGCCGCCGGCGCGGCAGTGCTCCTGGCCATCTGGACCGATCGACATCTGAGCGCGGTCGCGGCGATCGTCGTCGCGGGACTGGCCGCCGCAGCGGTCTTGGCCGTAGAAGGATCAGGATGGCAGGTGCGACCTGAACGGCTCGCGATGGTGATGTTGATCGTGGTGCTCATCATCGTCACCTACACCTCCAACACCATGGTGATCACCTCCGGGGTTCCCGGGCCATGGTTCCCATCGCTGACCGGGCGGGGAGTCTTCGAACGACGCCCCAATTCGCCGCGCGACTCGGTCTCGCCCGTGTACCCGGCCGGAACCGAGAAACCTGAGCAGATCGCCGGATGGGCACGACGGGGCAACGCCGTCGCCACTGGAGCGATGCTGGGCTGCGCGGCGGTGCTCGTGGTGGCCGCCCGCTATGCGGTCATCCCCGGCCAGAAGTACGCAGCGTGGTACTTGGTGGTGGCGCTATCGATCGCGCTCATCGTGCTGTTGCGAGCACGTTCGTTCGCCGACCGCTGGCAATCGATCATCCTCACGGTCGCTCCCGTCGTGGCAGTAGCGGTGATCATCGGACGCTACGCGGCCTCCACCACACCACCGGACCTGACGACATCGCTGGTGTGCGTTGCCGTCATCGTGGGTATCGCGGTGCTCGGGCTCGTGGTCGGCCTGGTCGTGGTGACCGCGAAAGTCAACGCGCCGATTCGACGCATTGTCGAATTCGTCGAGTACGCCTTGTTGCTTCCGCTCCTGCCGCTGGCGGTGTGGCTGCTGGGCCTGGCCTCGATGATGCGCAACATGCTCGGTGACGTGTGATGAACAGCAGGATTCGACGCGGATGCCGCGTCGGGCTCGCCGCAGGGCTGATCACGACCGTCGTGGCTGTCTGCGACACCGGGGCCGCCTGGGCAGTGGAGCCGCCCGTCGTGCCGCCGGGCCCCGCACCCGCCGACCCTGAGCCCGGCCCGGCCGAGCCAATGAAACAGGTCGCCGGATGCGTGCAGACCGCCGAACTTCCCGGCAGCGACTTCCGTGAACTGCCCCCTCCGCTTCAGATGCTCGACATGCCCGCGGCGTGGAAGGAATCCACCGGCGCGGGTGTGGTGGTCGGGATCATTGACACTGGGGTGGCACCGCAGCCGCGCTTACCGCACCTGGTCGCCGGGGGCGACTACGTGATGGGTCGCTACGGTGACGGCTTGTCGGACTGCGACGCTCATGGCACCCTCATTGCTTCCTTGATCGGGGCTGCGCCTTCCGGCGCCCCGCTGCCTGTGCGTCCCGTCGATGCTGCCCCGCCCCCACCGCTTGAAGGTGCGCCGCAACCAGTTCCGATACCGCCACCGCCCCCACCACCGACAGTGACCGTAACCGCGACGGTCACCCAACCACCGCCACCGCCGCCGCCCCCTCCGCCTCCAGGGGATGCGCCGCCGCCGGAGGCAGCTCCGGCGTGGGGTCCGGCACCGGCGGTGCCCGCGCCCGCGTCGCCGCCACCAGGTGGCGGGCCCGATGGCGTCATCGGGATCGCCCCGGATGCCACGCTGATCAGCATTCGTCAGACCGCGCAAACCTTCGGATTCGCCGAACCCAAGTTCGGAGAAAACACCCAAGATGTGCGCCGTGTCGGCGATATCCATGGGATGGCTCAGGCAGTGGTGCATATGGCCAACCTGGGTGCGAAAGTCATCAATATTTCTGTGGTGGCCTGCATTTCGGCAGCCAAGCCCGCAGACCTGACCGAACTGGGTGCCGCACTGCGATACGCGGCCGTGGACCGCGACGTCGTCATCGTCACGGCCGCGGGCAACGCGGGCACCGAGCAGTGCAAGGACCAAAATCCCGAACCTTCGCCCAACACGCCAGGCGATCCGCTGGGATGGAATACGGTCCGAACGATCGCCGCTCCAGCGATCTTCGATCAGTTCGTGCTCACCGTCGCAGCCACTGACAGTTCCGGCACCCCCCTGACCGGCGAAGCGGCCTCGCTGCACGGCCCGTGGGTGGGTCTGGCAGCACCAGGGACCGACACGGTGGGGTTGTCCCCCGACGGGAAAGTCGTCAACGCCTCCATCGACGGCGACAAGCTCAAGCCGATCGTGGGCAGCTCGTTCGCCGCGGCCTACACCACCGGCGTCGCTGCTCTAGTCCGCGCGAAATTCAAGGATCTTTCGGCGCACCAAGTGATTCGGCGTCTGCAGGCGACCGCCACACCTCCGGCTGGAGGCCGCGACACGGTCGTGGGATACGGCGTGCTCGATCCGGTGGCCGCCTTGACATGGGATGTGCCCCCGGGGGATTGGCTCGCGCCAGGGGTCGACATGCCCCTGCGACACAAGCCTGCACCCCCGGCCCCTGATCCCCGGCCACGATGGGGCGCAGCAGCAGTCGCCGGCATCGCCGCAATGGTGATCGGCGCCGCGGCCTGGGGAATGACTGTGATGAGACGACGTCGCCGCGCTGAAACTTCGGCGGGCGCATGGGAGGACCGATGGCTCTGAATCCGTACGTCGGCAAGCTTATTGCCGCCGAAATCGCCGCACTGCCCATCGCGGCCGCCGCGTACGCCGCCGGCGCCCCAGCGATATGGGCAGTCGCGGTCGGCGCTGCGCTCGCGGTGTGCCTGTTCGTAGTTCCCATTCGGGATATGACCCTGTGGCAGTGGGCAATCCAGTTTGCGCACTGGGTTCGTCGCCGTCGCTACCACCTGCACGAGGTGATGCAACCTCCCTCGGACAACAAGCGCGAAGAGGCACCAACCCCCGATCCCGGATCGCCGAGCGACGACGAGCAGACCGACACTGCTGCCGTCGATCGCGTTCGCAAGGATCGCTTCACCGACGTCGCGATCAACGACACCACGCACGTGGGGGTGCTCGTCGAGGACCACACCGTCGTCACGATGGTGGCGCTGTGGGGCCGGCCGTACCTGCCCACCCTGCTGACTGCCAATCGGGCTGAGACCCCCAACGCGGTGCCGTTGACCGTCATCGCCGGTGAGATGAAACGGGCGAGTCTGGGGGTCGATGTTGATGTGGTCGCCGAAGGTACGCGCAGCTATACCGCCGACCCCTACGGCGCGGCGTTCACCGCGTTCATCGGCCGCCGACCCGTCGTCGGGCAACGCAGCGCCACCCTGGTGGTTCGCCTCGACACCCACGCCGCCGACACCACCTCCGGTCTCATGTGGCGCCCGAACAGCGTGACCGCTGTCATCGCCGCGACACAGCGCATTGTCAAAGCGTTGCGCCAAGCCGGATGCCGCGCCGAAATTCTCACCGCCGCCCAGATGCGCAATACCACCGCGGCCACCGTAGGGGGAGCGGAACGCCTCGACGCGACCTACCACGATTGCTGGGCCACACTGCATCAACCAGGGCATGGATACACCACCAGCTACTACCTGCCCGCCGATCACCTGACACCGCGAGCCTTGGAAGACCTCTGGTCGATTGACGCCGACCACACCACGGTGGTGGTCGCGCTGCGCCGCTACGACGAGGGTGTACGTGTTGGCGCCCTCGTGCGGTTGGTGACGAGTCGACCACTTCGCACCACCCCGGCTACGACTTTGCGCCGGTGCACTGGCCGACAGTGGGAAGTGTTGGTGCGCACCATCCCTGGTGCGGCGCGACTGACCACCTTGTTGCCGACAATCGAGCTCACCGACGCACTCGACGAGTGTGTCGCGGTCGGCCCGTCAGGCATTCTGATCGGCGCGACGCGCGACGACCGCACGGCACGACAGGCCGGATCGGTGCTCATTCCGTTCTTCGACCCGGCCGGACCAACCCGCATCGCGGCCAACGTCGACGATGCCACCGTTCGACAGCTGATCCGGCGTGCCTCGGCAGCCGGCGAGCTCGTCGCGGTCTACGACGCCGTGGGCCGGTGGTCGATGACCGGTGCCTCCTCGAGGATTTGGACGACCCGAGATCACACCGAGCAGCCACCCAGGCCACCGACCATGGTCTTTCACCACATCAGCAGCAGCAATCCTTGCCCAGGAGCACGCAGCGCGGTCGCAGTCGGCCCGCCGCGCCCCGGCTACAGCCCCGATATCTGGATCGATCAGTACGGCGCAAAATCTCTGCAACTCAACACCGCCAAATTCGACGTCCCGCTGGAACCGATCACCATCCGCGGCGAAGACGCCGCCACGGCGCCGGCTCGGCCACCGCAGCCCGCCCTTGTCGGCAGCCAGCAGTAGTGTCGCGTCAAATCTCATGGGGGGATGGGTGATCGAATGGCGAAGAAAGCTCAGAAGCGGAGATGGAAGCGGACGTTCTACCACGGCGGCGTGCCTGGGGGACGGCCCGGAGATCTGATCTATCCGGCCGCTGAGCTCGGATTGGACTACACCGCAGCGTATTTGTGCACTCCCGGCCTGCCCCTGCAGATGCCGAAGTACGAGCCCGATCGGGTGCACTTCACCACTCATCTCGGGGTAGCGCGAGGTTATGCCGCACAGTACGTCGCCCCGGGCGTAGGTCCGGTGCCCGGCGATGTCTATCGCGTGGTTGTTGACGGTCCGATCGAGCCCGATCCCGACTTCAGTGATCAGAAAGTCGTCAACGTCTACGGCACCAGCCGCAAACCGGTCACGATCAGTGCCGTCGTGGAACGAAACGTCGTGCTCGACCGACGCCAAATCAACGAAGCCGGGTGGCCATATCGCTGCTTTTTCGGCGAATGGGAACCCGTTCACACCAAAGACGGCACCGTCTTGGCTTCGCACGAGATGCGCGACCTCGGCGCCACCGACAACTACCTCCAATTGCTACCACCGTGGATGGACGCACGTGAATTCGGCAACAGCGGGCGCCTTTGGAGTCCGGGCCGGGAAGGAGTTGTGTGGGCAAGTCCTGACGAAGTGCTGGAAGTCCTTTCACACCTGAAGTTGGATACGGGCCCGCACATCATGACGGGCGACAACGTCCACGCTCGCTTCGATCCTGTATGTGAAAAGCCGATTCTGTTCGGCTACTACCAATGCCGAGAATGTGGAGCTACATTCGGCGATCCAACGATCAGTCTCGACGAGCAGGACCCGGCGATCCATGCGGCCGCCATCCACCAAGCCGGTGACGAGGTGGTCACCATTGCACAGTTCAACGGCGGCGACCTCAACGAGTACTTGTACGCCCTGGCCCGGCGGTCACCGGAACGCTGGGCATCGTGGAGACCTCAGGGACAGCGCTGAGACATCGCTACGACTGTGGATGCGTTTGATGGCCAGGCTGCCGTTGAACCGCTCCACTTTCCGGGTGGGACGTGTCGCGCCTTGTCCGACGCCGGAACTGGATCCCCGCGATCGCCACGGATGCCAGTACGTGAACTCGGAGCGCAGTCGCCGCGCCGACTTCGGCGCCATCAACAGTTTGGCAGGTTGATCCGACGCGGAAGCCCGTACGTTGGCGTGTAGATCGCGGTCGACCCGATCCAGTGCGTCAGGGTTGCGGTTTTGTCATCGCGGGCGGCGAGGATGGCTTCGTCGGGGGCTGTGGTGAGGCCGATGCCGCTGCCAAGGTGTTGGGCGACGGCGTGGCTTGCCATCTTTGTCCAGGCGTTAGCGGCGTAGTAGTGCAGGGCGCCGGTGCGGAATCCTTTGGTGATGGCAACGGGGATTTCGGGGGCAAGCTGGGCGTCGTAGGTGATGACGATGTTGTCGCTGAGGTTCCATTCGTCGACGTCGACAAGGGCGGGGCCGGTGTGCGGAATGTGTGTGGCGGGCCGTTGTTGGCCGTCGATGCGCCAGGTGCTGTCGCGGACGCGAGCGGCGAGCAGGCCCGCGAAGAGCGCGCAGACTGTCCGGTCTGGTGATGCTAAGGCTGGACTGGCTTGGCTGGCCTTGTAGAACGTGGTGTTCCAGTAGTCCAGGAAACTGGTGTATCCCTGTGCGCCTTGGGGACCAAGGTCGGTGATGGTCTGCATCCCGCCGCCATACGCGGCGATGCCCAGAAGTGTGTAAGCGATGGACTCGACTTTTCCTGGCTGTGCGTCGTATTGGGCTGCTGCGATGAGTCCGGCGGCGAGAGTTCGGGCTCCTGAGGTCCCGGTGAGGGAATTGACCGGGTCGACGGTGATCAGGTCACCGAACCGGTTGTAGTCCTGGTCTGCCCCAACCTGGTAGGTGACGGTTTTCCGAGTGGGAATGGTCTCAGACCTGGTGAGTTCTTTGTGGATCTGCCGCAGGTAGTGGGTGTCGCCATCGGCGGTGGTGATGTTGTCGACAGTCGTGTCGAGGAAGGTGATGCCGGCCCGGCTGTTGGCGAGCGTGGTGAGCGCGAGGGGATGGCCGTTGGTGAGCAGTGTCTGCTCGGGTTCGAGGTCGACGGGCTGGCCGAGGTCGGGGCCAGGTTCGGCGATGAAGCCGAGCGTGGCGACACGTGGCGGTTCGCCGGTGGTGTTGACGGCTTCGGTGTACCGGTCGCCGTACGTGGCCGTCTGTGGCTCCTCGGTGAGGCCCGCTTGGATGTGCTGGTGCAGGCGCTCGGTCATGCCGACGGGCCAGCGGTAGGCGCGGTCGTATTCGCGTGCGTAGCGGCTGATGTCGGTGTTGTCGCCGGCTTCGATGGCGGCTTGGGCTTGGCGGTACGGACCTCCTAGGTCGGCGACCTGGCTCTGGCTGAGCTCGCGCTGCAGTCGGTGTTGTTGAAGGTATGCGCCGATGTGGGCGGTGCGGGTTATATCCATGCATGGACAATAACAGCATTTAACATAGGTCTAGTTATGTCCTGTTATCGTGTCGGATTCGTGGGATGCGGCTGTGGCTGAAACTGCCCGACAACGCCGCACGTGGCGTGGACTGCCACATGCGGCTGATTCATGGGCCAGTGATGCGTCAGTCCGCTAGATCGGCGGCCAAGATCCGCCGCACCGTGCTCGGGTGCATCTCGGTTTGTGCGGCGATGTCGGCGACCTCTTCGCCGCGGTCGGCGAGTGCGAGAACGCGTTGCACTTCGCCGGTGTTTTTGCGAAGTCGGCGACGGGCATTAAGAACTTTGGTAGCGCGTAGTGCGTGTTCGGCATCAGGTGTGCAGTTGTCGAGTTCCGCCTCGTCTGAGTCTTCGGTGTCGAGCTCGGCGCCTTCGGGTTCGGGGTCTTTGGCCCGTGGGGTCAGGACGACCAGCGCAATGGTGGATTGGGCGATGGTGACATCGACGATCGCTGGCCACAAGAAGGCCAGTCCGATGGTGATTCCTGAGCGTATTGCGAGGTCGCGCAGGGATTCGAAGGACAGAACGAAGGCACCGACAGCTATCACGGCTGTCATGGCGAGAGCCACCCATGCGATGAAGTTGAACGTACGCAGGTTGCGGACGAGGATGGCTAGGCCCTCGATGGAAAGCATGAGGATCACCGGTGGGGCGACGGCAACCGCGACTGCCAGTTGACGAGGTACGTCGATGGTCTCTGAAACCCATGCGTGAGCACCGTTTCCGGCGATGGAGGTGGCGGTCGCGAGGGCGAGGACAATCCGGAAATAGAGTCGGGCGCGTCTACGTTCAGCCTCGGCGACGGAGCTGAATATCGCCTCGATGGCTGCGGATGCCAAAGCCATGAGGCGGGCGCTAAAGGTGAGAGTCGGCAGCGGGGCTGTGAGTACGAGTGCGTTGTCCATGGCAGCCTCAGGGGTAGGGCGTGTAGTCGTATTCGGGGTAGGCCGGAGGGCTGTTGTGGAGCATGTCGAGAGGCAGGTGCAGCATCGCTGCGGCGATTTGCCAGATGTACCAAAGGATTCCGAGGACGACGGGTGCGCTAGCGATCAGCAATGGAGTCCAGTGCAGGGTGGGAACTCCGAAGCGCGGAACCGAAAGGGGCCGGCGCCGGGGAACCTGGGGGGCCGGTGGATCGAGCAGGGTGGGCATGGCCACGTCGCGGCCACCGAGGAAGAGATTCTCATCGACGTCGGTGGCCTCGGGGGTCAGCGGCCACCAGTGGCTGGAGCCTTCAACTGCCAACCATCCTTCGAGGATGCCGTAGATCGCGGCGGCGAGAAACACTGCGGGTAGTTGCGCCAGGAGCCAGGGCACGAGGACAACCGAGGTGAAGCTGGCCGCAGGGTCGTAAACCACAGGAAGTGGCAGGCCGCAGATGGCGGCGGTACCGAAAAGCGCGGGGATCGGGTAGCCCATAAGCCGGTCGGGGATGAGTGTGGTGATCTTGCCGTAGAGCAGCCGTCCAAGGGGCCACGCGAGAGGAGCAGCGAGCGCGCAGACCACCACCAGGGCGGTCTCGAATCCTCCGGTCGGTGTGGACATCTGACGGAACACCAGGGGCGCGGTGACGTCGTCGTCGTGCGGATCTGGTCGTGCTCCTGTGCGGGCGCGGTCGCGTGCTCGGATGGCCTTGCCTAGGCGTTCGGCGCGACGTTTTTGGATGAGCAGGATGCCGGCGTGTCCGGCGATCCAGGCGCGGCGTTGTTCGGCGAAAGTGTCGATGGCGGTGGGCATCTAACTCACCTGTGGCTGGTCGGCGCGGTCGCCGAGCAGGCCTTGCAGCAGCGCTTCGGATTCTCTGATGAGATCGCGGGCTTCGCGCAGGATGTCCAGCGAGGCGCCGATGACAGTGACGGCATGGTCGTCGGTGCCGGTGAGGGCCATCCGGGTCTCAGGGAGGCCTCCGTCGAGGACTCGTGCGGCTGACCCGGGTGCCCACCCGAGGGCGCTGTCGATGCGGGTCAGCGTTGAGTCCCGGAGTCGGCGTCCGGTGCCGTTGATGGCTTTGTGGAGGGTTGACCGATCGGGGCCGCCCCTGCTGGCCAGTTCGCTGGAACTGATGCGCAACTGTGCGGTGCGTCTGCGGACGAAGTGGTCGAGTCGCGCTGGTCCGCTGTCGGCCACCGAGTCGTGGCTGTTGTTGATGTCTTCCACACCAGAAATCAACCATATTCAACCAAAGTCGTCTATGGCCGTCGACAAAATGGCTTGAAGCTGACTATTGTGACGACCAAAGCTGACCATCAGGGAGAAGGGGTTGACCATGAAGTTGCTGCTGACGGTGCTCGCGATGGGTTGCGCGCTGGCGGGCCTTGTCGTGGTTGCGGTCCTCGACCTGATCATCAGCTATTGGCCGCTGGTGTGTGTGCTGGTTGCGGTGTGGCTGGGTGCTCGGTGGTTGCTGCGCCACCGGGGCGAGGCTGATCGCGATCATGCCGGCCACCTGTGCAACTCGATGGCGCCGCAGGCGTCGATCGTGCACCCGGTCGGCAACGACATGCCGTTGTCGGCGGCCGCGGGGGAGCTGTACCTGGTTCGTGGTGATGAGAGAGGATTACGTCCTCCGCCCACTTGGCCTGTCCGCCAGCCAGTTTCGGGTGTGCTTTCCCTCGGGGGCGAGGTCCGTCGATGACCGAACCGAATCGTGAACCGGCCGAATGGATTACCCGGTTGAAGCGTCAGTACGGCTCCGGTGACGATGTCCGAGCCTCTGCGGTCAGGGGCGCCGACGGCACCGACGAGGCGGATCGTTTCGGCCGCGCTGGTTTTGATGACCCGGATATGCCCGATGAACCCGACGACGAGGCGGATTCGGATCTCGATAGCGAGCCCGCAGACGATGACGACATTTATGTCGACGAGCTCGACGAGGACGAGGGTCCACTGGATGCCGTTGCCAGCGACGAGGCGCTAGGAGGGGCTGAACTGCCCTCGGCGCCGGTTGATCTCGACACGTCCGCTTACGTCACCGGAATCGGCAGCCCTGACACCGAGGAGCAGGGCCGTACGCGCCGATTCAACCCGTGGGTAGCCGGCGGTTTTGCCGCTGCGGCAGCGGTGGCCACGATCGTCACGCTGGTGATCGCAACGGCAACCTCGCGCGATCCTGTCCCGCCGCCGTCACCGCCGAGCCCGGTGGCCAAGCCTGCGCCTCCACCTCCGGTGTCGCAGACCCCCAAGGAGGTCGATGGACCGTTGCGGTTCACCGCGACCTCCGCGTGTGATCGGTTGCCCGGGTCAACCCCGGCGCAGTTGCTTGCAGACCTCAACTCGGATGCGCCGTGGGTGTGTGCAACCGACACCCCGGGCGAGTACTTGACGCTTGTCCTGGACCGGCCCGCACGGGTCACTGCAGTCGCTATCACCCCAGGGGCGGTGCTCAAAGGCAATGGAGTCAATCAGGCTGATCCGTGGCCGCAGTATCGGGTGGTCAAACGGGTGCAGTGGAGTTTCGACGACCCGGCCAACACGGTGAAGTCCCAAGACACTGGCCTGACTCATGGTGAGGTCCGCATGGCCATGCCAAGTGTGTTGACCTCGGTGGTGACCGTGCTCATCCAGGAGACAAGCCGACCGCCTCGGATCGCCACACCGACCACCGCGCCGGCCAAACCCACCAATGGTGACTTGGTCGGCTCGATCCTCGGGTCGGGCCCAGGGGTTCCGGCGACCAACGACGAAGCACTGTTGCCCGACGACAACCGGGCCGACCCGTCCGACGGCAAGTTCGCGATCAGCAGTATTCGACTCATTGGGCACGAGGTCTGAGGGGATTGTGGTGAAGCTCAACAAGACCTGGGAGCATCGGTTCCGCACAAGCACCCGAGGCGCGGGCCGCATCATCCTCGGCGTGCTGGTGGTGACTTCATCGATCAGCGGCATGGGCACTCTCAAAGACTGGATTCTTCCGCAACCGCCACCTCCGATCGCTCAGATCGCCGACAAGACGATCAACGCGGCCGACCTTGTCAAGGCGTTCGCTATCGACTGTGTGACAACGTATCTGAGCGCATCAAGCGCACAGGGCACGGATCTGTCGCGGTGTTTTCCCGACGCCGGCAAGCTGACCCTGCCGGCCACGCCGTCGCTGATCGTGACCCATCCAGCGGCGTACGCGCGACGAGCTGGCGGCGAGTTGGACAACCTGCGCACCTACGGGGTCTTGGTGGGGGTGACCGAGCAGGAGTATGCCAGCGCTGCCCCGGTACGCGCCTACTACCAAATTCCGGTGGGGGTGTATGGCGGGGACGCCGTACGTGCGCTGGACAATCTGGCGTCGGTCGACGAACCGCCTCTGGGGGCAGATGTCGAGCTGGGATATCCGGTGTCGATCGCCAACAACCACCCCATTGCCACCATGCTTGCCGGCTTCGTCAGCACGTTTCTGACCAACAACCCATGCCTGGCCAACACCGGGGACGGCACCCAGAACGAGTGCCAACCGGCCGGGACTTTGGACCGATATGTGACCACGGATTCGGGGTTGAGGCCGATCAAGGTGCCTTACGCCCGCGCCACGGTGACCGGCGTTTCAGCGATCGCTGACCCACCTGAGGTCCCCGAAGACAACTTTCTGTTGGGGGTTCGGGTAACCGTATCGGTGTCTTCTTCCAACTGGACGCCTTATGACCTGTCGTATCCGCTGAAGTTGCGTGCGTCCGGTGGCAATTGGTTTGTCGCCGGCATTGATCCGGTTCCGGCCCTGGCCGACTCGCAGCCAGAGCCAGCATCGCCAAGCCCGTCGGGAGGCTAGCTGTTGTCGCGGTCTGCATAGGGACCGGGGCGCTATCTATATCCGTTGCAACAGAAGGGAAATCACAATTATGGTCACCGTCAATGTCGCCGCTGGGGGACTCAATGGGCTCGGCGCCAGCGTGTTTGGCTCGATCGTTTTCTGGGGCGTGATCGGCGCCATGGCCCTGGCTATCTTCTTGTCCCTGAAGTACTCGGTGAAGATGGGCATCGGAGCCGGCATCGGGGTGTTCTTCGGCGGCGTGTTCCTGGCGATCCTGATCTCCAACGTCGTGGCGATCAAGGACTTCGGAAACCAGGAAGTCCGTAAGGAACTGCCCCACTCCAACAGCCTCTACGCCCCCTGATGAGTCAGTCCAACGCCGCGCAGGGGTCAGGGGACAACGCCCACATCTGGACCGGCATCCGTGACATTCAGATCTGGGTCGGTGAGACATCACAAGGCAACAAGCTGCTGGGTGGGCCGTACCGGTGGCCGGAGCTGGCGGCGATCTTGTCGATCATGGGTCCGGTCCTGATATGGATGCGACATCACCCTCAGTCACCGGATCTGCTCAAGGTTTTCGGTGTTGGTGTGGCCTCGACGTTCATCCTTGTTGTCGCCCTGCGATTCTTGCTGCCCAAGGCCAGGCCTGATTTCTTCACACGCGCCCAGTTCTTCGCCACCGCTGTGGCGGGGCGTCGCGCCGCGACATCGGTGCGGCCAAGCCCAGTGGGCGCTTCGACACCTGCGGTTCGCCCTGCCCCTTCAGTTCCGGTGACGGTGAGGAGTCGTCGTGGTTCACGTTGATACGTCGTTCGATCCGCCCACGAACGTGGTGGGCAACCTCCGCTTCACGAACTCGGGGGTGTACGCCGATTTTCTGGTGCACGGTGTGCCGACCATTTTGAAACCGATGCCTGCCTTCAATCGGGCCGCGGCCTCACACCGCAACCTGGGCCGCAATCTTCCCTCCGGCAGCATGCTCTACGGTCTGGTCGCCGATGATGACCAGGAGCTTCTGGTGTCGAACATGGTGGGGCAGCACCGGCCTGACTCTGCGTGGGAGGGGTACTGCCGCCAGGAGTGGCCGGCGATCATTGCCGATCCCCTTCAGATTGGGGATGGGCGCGGGCTGGATCAACGCGTGAATTGGTTGACCATCCCGGTCGATTCGGGCAAAGACGGGCGGACCACGGCGGGGAAGTTGGGGAAGGTGGCGACCTGGGCGATCGGGCGCGACGCCGATTCGGAGTCGTCGTTGCGTGCCTACGCCGAACTTGCCGTGGAGATCGTTGAGGCGATGCCTGACGAGTTCAACATTCTGCCCGCGACCCCGGCCCAGATTCTGTGGCACCACCGGCACACCGCACTGCGCGGGGTGTTCCGGGAACCGTTGCCACCGCGCGAGGTCGGTCCAGATGAACTGCCGGGATACATGTTCGGTCGCTGGGATTTCGATGAGAGCGCCAACAGCGAACGGCGGTACCGCTGGTGGCCGAGCCGGCACTCGGTGGTGCGCGTCCAGGAACGCGACAACGACGATCAGCTGGTCGGACCGGTGAGCTATCAAGCCCTACTGACCTTGGAATCGTTTCCGAAGAACGGCATCAGGTTTCCCCGTGCGAATTTCTTCCAGGCTCTCGACCGGATCGATACGCCCGCAGTCATCGATTACGGGGAGTTTTTCAACAGCCGGAACCCCGAACAGGGTTTGGCAACCAATCGCCGCAACGCCAAGAACTTTCGCGATCAGCTCAACCAGCGCGCCGCCCGCCGGGACGACGCGGACGCCGAGGCATTGCTCGACAAGCTCGATGGCACCATGGACTTTTCTCGTGAACTCAGCGCTAACCCCACCGAACGCGAACTCGACATCGCCACGGTGATCGCCGTGGGTGCCGAGTCGATCGATGTCATCAACGACGCGGTCAAACAGATCCGTCAAGAACTCGACACCGTGGCCATTGCGTTCGCCCGACGCCGCGGATCACACCGGCACCTGTGGAAATCGTTCAACCCGGGAAGCGAAACCAGCAGCCCCGTCAACCAGTTTCGGCACCCAACCACCGCGCACCGCTGGTCACGGTTTCTGCCGTTGAGCAGTGAGGAATGCGGAAACTCGACGGGAAGCCTGGTGGCGATGAGCCAGAACACCGCACGGCGACGTCCCATCCTGCACGACCCGGAAGGTGCGGCACGGCGCAACCACAACACCGGACTGGCTGTCATCGGTGAACCGGGTTCAGGAAAATCGAACCGCGTCAAACTCTCGGCATTCGAGTTGATGTTGCGCCGCGGCCAATTGCGGATCTATGACCCCAACGGCGAATGGGCACGGGCATTCCGATCCGCACCTGACGTCCTGGTGATTGACCCCACCCGATCGGCGATGTCGCTGGACCCACTACTGATCTTCCCCTACGAGGAAGCCGGATCCCGCGCCGCCGACCACATACTGCCGATGCTCGGCATCGACGCCCGTAGCCCCATGCGAGCGCAGTTCGAGGTGGCGCTGCGGCCCGATCACCGCGAAGGCAACGGTATTCGTCGGATGCGCGATCTCATCGAATACCTTCGGGCACAACCTAACCCGCACGACAACGAACTACTGCTCCTATTGGAGGCGGCCGCGTCGTCGCACTACACGCAAGCGCTGTTCGACCCGACCCGCAAGGAGCCCTACGACACCGAATCCCAGGTCACCATCTGGCTGACTGAGAACTTGGCCCTGCCCTCGGCAGAGGATATCGCCGCGGCGTCGGCTGGAGGCGCTGGATTGGATCTGCAGACTCGTCAGGTCGCAGGCATGGCGATGTACGGGCTGCTCGTCGACTTGGACCAGCACCAGTTGTTCCAGCGTCGCCAGCAGTTCGGCACCATCATCTTCGAGGAATGCGCCGAGTTGCTGGCCTATCCGCCAGGCGCCCGCACGGCCCACCGCATCACCACCCAGGGACGCAAGCACGCGACCGGAGTGTGGTTGATCTGCCAGGACTTTGCCCACCTGGCACGCATGGGAGACAAATTCATCACTCAGAAGTGGCTCTTTCGAGTCACTGACGAGACGCTGGCGCAGGACACGCTGGCGTGGGCGGGCATCGATCCTGAGCAATACCCCGATGTGGTGGAGTCCTACATGGTGGACACCAGCCCCGCCGACACCACACGCGTTTACGGGGACAGTGAGATCGGGATTGTCGCCCCGCACCGGCGCGGCGAAGGATTCCTTGTCGATGAGTTCGCCCGCAAGTCGCGCGTGAAGTTCTATGGGGCACCCAATGCCGACCTCGCCGACGATATGGACAGCACGCCCCTACTTGTCGAGGGGAGCGCTGCATGACCGAGCGCGTGGCGTATTGGTCGGCCACCAACCCGCACCTACGTCGGGTCATCGTGGTCATCGGCATGGTTCACACCCTGGCGCTGTGGGCAGTATGCGCTGCTCCGCGCGCCGCTGCCTCCACAGGAGAAGCTCTGGTGGGGTGGACGGGGCTGCGCGACAGCTACAACGTGCCGGCGGCCGCGTACTTCGTGTCGATGGTCTCCACGCCAGAAGCCGCACTCAACAACGGCCAAGACGTGTCGCTGCTCGACCCGACAAGCTGGATGAAATGGATGGGGCAAGCCCTGGAGACGGCGGTGACCCATTCCACCGCAGCGTGGTGGCTGACGCTGGCCACGAGCGGATACGTGTTTCTGCTCGGCGTTTCGCTGTGGCTGGTGCGCTTCGCTATGTCGGCGGGATGGTTGGTGGCGATCGCTTCGATCGCCAGGCCCGTCTACAACGCGGTCAACACCGTGGCACAGATGGCATATCTGGGGCCGATCTCGCTGACGCTGTGCGTGACGATCGGAGGAATGCGGATTCTGCGCGGTGACCGCGGCCGCGGCTGGGCGTTGATCGGCACCGGAGCGTTGTTCACGGTGCTACTCATGACGGTCTTCGCCGACCCGATCGGGGAGCTCTACAGCGAGCACGGTCTGCTGGCCCTTGGCCGCGAGACCGGCTTTGCTATCGCCCAGGCGACGCGCGGCAACCCCTACGCTCCTGGTCAATCACTTGAGGCACAGTTGAATTCGCTTCTTGGAGAATTGGTTACCTCCTCTGTGCGGCAGCCGATGCAGGTGGTGAATTTCGGAACGGTCGTCGATGACATTCCCGGCTGTGCTGCCAAGTGGTCGGACGCGATCATCAACGGAGGCGGGTCAGGCCCGGGGCCGGCCCACGCGATGGGGCCGGTGAGCGAAGGTGGGTGCGGCGCAGTCACAGCAATGGCCCACGCCCAGCATCTTGACGGTGGCGATTTCTTCACGGCGGCAGTGTTCGTGGCATGCGGGTTCGTGCTGTCGGTGTTTCTTTGGTACGTGGCGATCACAAACTTTCTGGTAGGTCTGAAAGCCGCATATTTCGGCACCGTCATGGGACCGGCCTTCATGATCGGGATGACCGGCCTGGCTGAGCGAGCCTTGCATTACGCCAAGCATTGCGGGTGGCAGCTTCTCATTCACGCCGTCGAATTGGCTGTCTACACGGCATTTCTCGGTCTGGTCATGGTGTGGATGGGGTTCGCGTTGACAACCGGGGCGTTGGGGCACGGGACGTTGAGTGTGACCCCGCGCATGCTGATCGTGATGGCGGCGTCGGTGGTTCTGCTGCTCTTGTTCCGCTTCATCGAGCGGCAATTCCACAGCGATGGGATCGGTGCTATCAGCCAGAGTGTGCGGGGCGCTTTTGGTTCGACCGTGCAGCATGGGCGCGACAGCTACGACAATGCTCGCGGCCGCGTCGACGAGGCCCGCGATCAAGCTGATCGCCTGCGGGATCGGTTCCGGCGCAACCGCGGCCCCGGTGGTGAAAATGGCGCTGAGGACGGTCCCGAGTCCGCGACCAGCGCTCCGAGCTTCGATACGTTCACGCAGCGTCCGCAAAGCAGTCAGGTCAGCAAGAAATGGGTCGCAGAGCGGCTGCTCAACCGCCGCTCCGCCGCTGCCACCGCGGAAAAGGGTGCCACCGCAACGGAGGGACGCGCAGCGGCAACCGCAGTCGCCGATATCGCCGCCCCCGAGGTCGCGCTGCCTGCGGCGGCGGCAGGAGCCGCCGTGCACGCCGTTCGCAAGCACCGCGAGAAGGCCAAGCAACAGCGCGCCGCCGCCACAGGCGAGGGTGCCCAGCAGCACGCCTCAGATCGTCCAGGTAACCGGGGCGGCGGCCACGGTCACGATCGTCGCCCGGCCGGCAGTGATTCGACACCAGGATATGACAGCGCGGCGAGTCCCCGTTTGCCCTCACGCGGCCGGCCCCAGCGACAGGGCGACGCGGGTAGCGGACGGGAGTTGGTGCAGACGACGGGCCAGGAAGCGCCTGGTATCGAACGCTACCGTGACTCTGATCCGGGCCAGGCACAGTCAGCGGCTCTAGAATTGCGGCCGCGCAGCTCAACACGTGATTCAAGGGGGACTCAGCAGTGACCGCACGCGATTTGCTTGACCGGGGGTTGGCGGCACTGGGGCTGTTCGGTGACCCGCGCGATCAGTCGGCGGCCCTGTCCGCGTTTCGTCGTGCGACCGAAAGTGACCCCAGCATGTGTGATGCCTGGGTGGGCCGCGCCGCGGCGGGGGAGGTCACCCCCGCCGTGCTGGGAATGGCCGTACAGACTCGCGACACGCTGCATCGTGAGACTCGTCGCCACGGGCTGAGCGACGAGACGTTGCGGCCCTCCGTCGGTGCGCCGGTGGGCTACCTGGACTTGTATCCGACGACACCTGGTGGCTTGCAGCTGGCGTGGGCGATAACGTTGATCTCGACGGGTGATTACGACGCAGCCGAGGACGCGCTCAACAGTCTGGACTTGCGCTCCGAGCATGCTGAGGCGCGGCCGATCACCGAACGTCTCCACTTGTTCGTCAGGGCGACGCTGCACTATGTCACGCAGCGCTGGTCTGATGTGGTGCATTGGGCCACTCAAACCGATGGCACGGCTACGCCGCAGATCGACAACTCCTTGGAGTTGCTGTTGGGCATTGCCCAGACCAGTCTGGCCCAGTACCGGGTGGCTCTGACGATCCTGGATCCGCTGGTACAGCGCAAGCCCATCGCCCCGGTGATCGTCGCTGAAGCGTCCTTCTACAAAGGCTTGTGCCAACGCTGCTTGGGCGATGAGACCAGTGCTCGGGCATCGTTTCAGGCCGCCATCCTCAACGGCACCCTTCTTCCCGGCGCGATAGATGCACTGGCCGATCCCACCTATGCGCCACTGACCACCACCGCAGCCGCTATCAGTGCCCGCACCGAAAAATGGAACCCCTCCTCAGGTCCCACCCAGGCCGACATCGACGATGACGAACAGCGCGAGGCGGCGGCCAAGGTCTTGGAGCAGGCCAGTAGTGAACTCACAAGTCTGGTGGGCCTGACCTCGGTCAAGGCGCACGTGATCGAACTGAAGAACGTGCAGCGCTACGACCAGATCATGGCTCAACGGGGACGTACAGTCGGCCAGGCACAGGGTCCGCTGCACATGGTGCTCACTGGTGCACCAGGGACCGCGAAAACCTCCATCGCCCGAATTTTGGGTCGGATGTATCGCGGAATGGGGCTGTTGAGGTCGTCGTACTTCCGTGAAGTCAACCGTCACGACCTGGTGGGTGAGCACATCGGGGATACCGAGGCGAAGACCAGGAAACTTCTGGAAGAGGCGCAAGGCGGTGTGTTGTTCATCGACGAGGCATACACCCTTTACCAGGAAGACAACGCACGTGACTTCGGACGCATCGCGCTCGATGTTCTGATGACGTTCGCTGAGGAACATCGCCGCGACACCATGCTGTGCCTAGCCGGCTACGTCGGCCCGATGAATAATCTGATGACGGCCAACCCTGGACTGCGCGGCCGCTTTCCCCACACATTGCAGTTTCCGTCCTACACCCCAACCGAACTCGTCGAAATCGCCGACCTCATCGCGGGAAACTACGATGTCACCATCACCGACGACGCACGCGAACACCTCGGCAGCCTGGTCGAATACCTCTACGCCACCCCTGCCGGTGATGCCGGCTTCATCGAGAAGGGCACCGAAGGATTCACCCTGACCGACGTACTCAACAACGGTCGGTTCATCCGCAACATACTCGACAAGTCCACAGACAAAATGAAAAACCGTCTGGCACAAGATGACACGATCGACCTCACAACGGCCGATCTCGACGTAGCCAGCACGGTAACCCTTGATGATCTGCGCGGCGCCGCGGCCATCGTGATGGACTCGGCCAAAATCCCGCTACCCCAGCACCTCCAGCAGGCATAGACACCTAACACAGGAAGCGAACCAACCTATGGGCCTTCTCGATACCGCCAAGCCAGTAGGCAACACCGTGCTCGACGTCATTGACGACGCGAGAGTCGTGTTCGTAGATGGCACCGAAGCCGGCTTCGACCGGGTTGAGTTTGTATCCGGCGGAAGGCTCAAAGCCACACTGGTCACCTCAATCGATGTCGGCGGCGGCCTGGTAGTGCCCGTAGCCAACATCGTCCACTACGCCAGTGGCTCTTGGAAATCCGTCCAAGAACCGCCACGCGGGTGCCTAGTCGCCTTCGTCCTGTCTAGCAAGCAACCAGAGCGCGGCGAAAGCAGGTGGGTTGTGGAAGCGAACATCCTTGAAAAGGAGGTCACGCCGCACGGTCACGCATGGATGAAGAACCGGATAGAGTCCACCGGTGCCGGTGTGCCGTCTACGTTCCCTCCGCCCAATGCTGACAGTTCGGAACTGCTCGGAACCAGATTCCGTCTGAGTCGACCAGTGCCCGGATGGCCAGACCAGCGCGAAGACTACGAAAGCATCCTCTTCCGGTGGGTCTCGACCAATGTCGCTCAGGACGCTGCGAATTCCCTCACTGTGTGAGAACGAGCCCAACCCCAACCACCCCAACCGACAGTTCGGGATTGTTGTGAGGGTGGGGTGTTTGCATACTCCGAAAGATGCTGGCGTGCAAAGCTGAAGCGGTCCTTTTTTGGCTGAGGATTTTGCCCCTTTGCTGGCGGCGGACGGCAGCTAGGCCCGGCCGCCGCAACACCGACGGTCCGCGACGCCATGACCCGATTCCACTTTCCACTGTCCGCACTTGTTTGAATGCCAGGGTTTTTCGGCGCCAGCCGACCTGAATACGGCGGTGGCATCGGCGCTTTCGATGGTTGGCCACCGCAGCGGGTGGCCAACCATCGCGGTCAGCGGCCTACATCACGCGGTGCAGTGTGACCACCATTGGCACCATGACCACCGGGGCGGCCGCAGGTTCGCGGAGCGAGATGACCACTGCCACTGCCGCCCACCCCGCGACCAGCAGAGCCATGATTCGTCGATCACCGCTCAGAGCGGCCTTCGTTCGTTCTAACATGGGTATGTCCCTTCGTTCCTAGCCGTTCGATATGGACACGATCGCCCCCGCGACACCTGCCAGGGTTTTGTTGAGGGGGCGATCGTTTGTGTGTTGTGCTACTTCACCTTTCACTTGTGGTTCGGACCGTAGTTCGCGAGGCGCTCCACACGCCAGCACCTCGGCCACCTTCGCTTCCAAATACACCGAATCACAACATCTGCACCCTCCCCACACCCCAAAGTCTGACTGATCGCAGATGAGCCAGGACGGGGTTTTCGTGTCCAATATCGGCACGACGGGGCACGACCGGGTCGGGTTGTGCATTTCGTAACATGCGCCGTGAGCCGGAACCTCAGCTGAGACTTCCAAGCGGCGGAATGTTTACCGCCACCGGTGAATTTTCTCCGCAGCCCCAATTGCAGCGATCGCAGGGAAACTGTGCGCGTCGATGGGCGTGTCGCCTCCCAGCGCCGGCAGCTCTGCTGAGTTTGGACTGTCTGCGCGACGGTGTCTGTCAGCCATCGTTTGGCGCAGGGAACCGAAACGGTATCGGCCGCGTCTAAATCATTGTGGAACTCGTGGAGCGTTGGGCTTTGATCGGTGAAGGCGTGGATCCCGATGATCCGTCGGTGGTCGCGGCGTTGGACATGGTGCGTTGGGAGCTGCAACTTCTGCGCGCCGAGTAGATCGGCTTGCGATCGCGGTGGCTGGGGCGGTCGCCGGCTTGTTCTGCCACCCGACCGCCCCATGCCCTAGCTGTCGTGGAAGAACCGCCAGACGTCGAGCAGAGTGCGGGCGAATGCGGCGATAGCGCCGATTGCGGGCCAGATCGGGCGGGGCCGACGACGCGGTACGTAGTCAGGTTTCATGGCGAGCCTCCTTTCAGGAGAGTTGGCAGTTAACCCCGGGCCCGAGGCTTGTTTCGACCACGGATGTCCGTGGCTTGACGATTCAAGAGAAGCGCGGATCGTCGCGGTTGTCGAGTACACTCGACGCGGTAGGCACAACGGATTGTCGCGCCTACCGTCGATGTCGAAGTTAGACGAAGATTCCAGAACCTCGGAAATGCGTTAGGACCGACAATCCGCTTTCTGGAAAGGGGCGGGATCGGGTATCGTTGCCGCCATGACTGACGGACAGGGTGACGCTCAGAACGCCGATCCACCAGCGCCACGCGATATCATCGGGGAACGCATGGCACGCCTGGAAACACTGCGCGCAGGTCGCCGCCCAGTCGACGAAGAAGTCCGCCACGGGCTTGCGCGCTGGGCCGGCCCAGACGCCCCCAACGACATCGCACTGCGGGGCGGCTATGTCCGCCGTCTGACACCACTGGTCGAAGATGTCGAGTACGACCTAGAGAGGCTTGTCGATCGGCCCAAGCCGAAGTTGCCTGACCCGCCACCTCTGGCCGTACTCGCGTCGCTGACCAAGGGCGTGGCCTTGCCGCTCAGCCTCACGCTGTGCTTTCTGGCCCAAACTCAACCGCGCGCCACGATTGGCAAGGACGGTCTGGTGAAGATCCCGATCGAGGCCTCCGAGGACCATCCGGTCGGGCTCGTCAATCTTTTGGCGGTGCCAGCCTCGCACAGGCCTTCAGAGGAATCGACGTTCTCGAGTAACTCCCGCGAGAACCGCAAGCGCCAGATCCGAGGCGGGTTTGTCCAGTTGGACAAACAGGGCCTGGCCGAATTGCCCACGGGCGGCCGCAAGGGTGCGCCCCGGTTCAACGTAGTGCATCTCAATGAGGACACCCGGGCGTCAGCGTCCGCTGTGAAGCGCTACACCAGACCGAGAACAGCAAGCAGGGTCGTGACCATCCCGCTAGCGTTCTTCCTCAACGGCTGGGTCCATGCGCTAAGCAAGTCGGAGATTGCGATGTGGCTGATGCTTCGCGACCTGGCACAGCGCTCCGACCGCACTCACGCACCGGACCAGCTCCATATCAGCGGGCGCGAGCGGTTGCTGCAGTACGACTTGTCGCGCGCTGTCTGGGACACTCATTCGGCTCTGGAGGATTTCGGATTGATTGTCGTGCACAAAGATCCGAATCGGAGGGCGAACGGCACGACCCTCGACGGCGAGCGCGCGGCCCCACATCGCTTCGAACTGCGCGACGAAGGCCTGGCCGCTGACGGACTGGCCACGGTGCTGAAGAGCCTCGCCGAGCGACGGGATCGCAAGCCGAAGTGATCACGGTAGCTCGATGCATCGCCGGATGCGCAGTCCGAGCGCGTACAGACTGTCCTTCTTGGTGCGGCCGATCGAGTGCCAGCAACACCAGACACGATCCCGGCGGCACGAACTGATTGCTACCGATCTTCTACCGGTTGTAGTGGCGATCGGCGAGGGGCAGAGCTCGCGGGTCGAAGCGATCAGAGACAACCCATCTCATCTAGGGTTCGTCTTTCCTCGTACTGCGCGTGACGCGCGTTGTTGGACAACGCGGTCCCAGATGGTGAGGAAGTCGGTCCAGTCGGGGATGTGGACACGGGTTCCTGGACCACCGCGAGCGAGAATGTGGGCTTCCTCGCGGTTTTGGGGGAGGAAGTCTTGCCAGTCGATTTGGGGTCCGAATACTGATGATTGCCCGCGGCTGCCCCCGTGGGGTTCGTAGGCTTCGGTGCGGCGCGTGGCCAGTCCCAGCCAGTCGGATCCCTCTTCGAGGATGTACTTTTCGTGCGAGCCATACATGATGAGGGTGCCGGGGAACATCTTGCGCAATGCTTGGGCGGTTGAGGCTCCGAACACGACCTCGAAGTGCTCCGACGCCTGCACCGTGGCCATGATGTTCACACCTAGACCTGCTGATTCTCCGACGTAGTTGAGCAGCGACGGTAGCGGGCAGGAGTTGCACACTTCGTCGAGTTCGAGCAGGAGTCGGTGGGTGAGCTGATCGGTGTCGGACTTCTTGCGGAAGTGCTGGATGATCGAGTCGATCAAGGCGACAGCGGCGCCGGCCACGGTTCCGGAGTTAGGTGCGATGACGAACAGGCTGGCGTTGGGATCCTCGAGCATGGACATGTCGAATGAGTCGATGCTCATGTGTTCGACGATTTGTGGCCCGTTTGCGGTGGTGTCGCGGTTGTTGGCCAGGCCGAGCCGAACCCACGGTGTGATGGCCTTTTTCATGGTGATGGTGACGCTGTCGCGCAACCTGGAGTCCATAGCGACCAGCTCCATGAGCGGTTCCCGTAGGTCGCTGTAGGGGCATAGAGCGAAAGCATTTGTCCAGGACGGATATTCGACTTCGCCGACGTGGGTTTCGGACTCCTCATCGTCTCCTCGGCTGGCTACCGCGCGTAGGACCCAGGGCATTCCGAGGTTGTTGCCCTTTGGGCTGGCGGCGTAGAGCAGGCAGGCCAAGGGCGCTGCAGCGCTGGTTTCCCAGAGTCCGCCTGCGGCGACGGTCTGGCCGCTGGCAGCGCCTCCGAAACCGACGCCGGAGGTGGCCAGCATGGTTTCGGCGACTGTGAGTGCGTCGTCGCCGGTTTCGATGGATCGGGTGGGGTCGGTGACGAGTTGACGCACGTTGGCCGGCCAGACCACGGCTTTGGTTGGTCTCAGGTCAATCACCCCGACTGGTCCCATGTAGCGCCTGGACATGACCAGTTGAGCGAGGTCAGGCTTGCTGGACACCCCGACGTACGGGCCGGGATGTATGACAGCTGCCGGCGAAAGAATCCTGCGAGTCTTTCCCGTTCGCGTTGGAGCCGATATAAGCAGGTGCGGGGCACTTTCCGCCATGAATGGCTGGTTGGTCGTCTCGTCGTACTGCAAACCGCAGTAGGGGGTGTAGATGCGGTGTTCAGAGACGCGGTTCTCAGTCATATCCCGATCTTTGGCTGTTGCGGGTGTTTCTCGCTAACGCCCGCGGCTACTTTGTGAGCAGCAGCCAGTTTCGCGGCGGATGTCGAAGGGCGTTTCGCCGCGTGGCCCTGAGGTGAGCCCCCTGTAGTGGTCCAGTCGTTGTGGGACTCTGTTGCCCGAGTGTTCGGGCAGGAAGAATCACCAACGACATGGCATCGAATAAGCGCCGGCGGCACACGCCGGATCAGATCATCCGCAAGCTGGCCGAGGGCAACAAGCTTCTGGGGACCGGGCAGGAGCTGGCCGAGGTGTGCCGGCATCTGGAGGTCACCGAGTCCACGTGGCATCGCTGGGTGGCCCAGTACGGCGGCATGAAGGCCAACGACGCCAAACGGCTCAAGGAACTCGAGGCCGAGAACGCTCGGCTCAAGAAGCTGGTCGCCAACCAGGCCCTCGACATCGACATGCTCAAGGAAATCTCCTCGGGAAACTTCTGACCCCGAACCGCAAACGCCGCGCAGCTGCAATGCTGCGCGAGCGGTTCGGGGTATCGGAGCGTCGCGCCTGTGCGGTGGTCGGCATTCACCGCTCGACGATGCGCCTGCAACCAGCACCGGTCACCACCGAGGAAGCCGAGTTGCGGGCCTGGCTGCGTCGGTTCTCCACCGATCGGCCGCGCTGGGGCTGGCGGCGAGCAGCGAAGATGGCCCGCCGGGCGGGCTGGGAGGTCAACAACAAGCGGATCCGTCGGCTCTGGCGCGAGGAGGGCCTGCGGGTGCCGCAACGTCGCCGCAAGAAGCGGTTGACGGGCATCGGTGTCGCCGTCGGTGCGATGTCGCCGATCCGGCCGAACGTGATCTGGGCGATGGACTTTCAGTTCGACACCACAGCCGATGGCCGCACCATCAAGATGCTCAACGTCATCGACGAGTTCACTCGTGAAGCGCTCGCGATCGAAGTCGATCGCAGCATCGACGCCGACGGCGTCGTCGAGGTGTTGGATCGCCTCGCGCTCATCCACGGGGCGCCGCACTACGTGCGTTTCGACAACGGGCCAGAGTTCGTGGCCCACGCCGTCAGTGATTGGTGCCGATTCAACAGTGCCGGTTCACTTTTCATTGATCCCGGATCGCCTTGGCAGAACGCCTGGGTCGAATCGTTCAACGGCCGTTTGCGTGACGAGTTACTCAACCTCTGGCGCTTCGACTCGCTGCTGGAAGCCCGGGTAATCATTGAGGACTGGCGCCGAGACTACAACGCCAACCGACCCCACTCTGCCCACGGCGAGCTCACCCCAGCCGAGTTTGCCCTACAGTGGGCCACGACCCATCAACCGAAAGTCGCATAGCGACTGGACCACCAAACGGGTCCCGCTCAGCCCCGCATCTGCGAGCCACCATGATCGCTACGCCATGAGCATCAGACCGAATCGGCGGTATATGAACGCGCCCGAACACGATCCGCGTTCTGCAACCCAGGCTGCGCACGAGCTCGCAATGTCCGACTGGAACACAAATGCTGTGCGACGGGAACCGACAGAATGTGCGCAGCGAGCGTCTAACCGACTATTGACTATCGACTATGGACAAACGAGAAGCGCTGAGAACCGCAGACCGAAGTGCCGATCTTGATGGATCAAACGTGGCGGCTGCGATTAATCTTGTTCGTTGGGAACTATCGATGGTGATGGACCAATGGCAGCTTTTTCATCGATTTCAGGTAGTAATGAGCCCACGGATCAGCGCAGCGTTCTTCAGGTCGGCGCGGAACTGCTCGAGCGCTGAAACCGTATAGAGCCCGTCGATCTCGTTCGTTGCCCACAGGTTATGGATCCGCCGTAGGTCGGCCTGGCGGGCTTTCCAGCCGATCCCGTCGACCACCGCCATGATGTACTGCGACGGCTTTCGGACCGCGGCCATCTTCGCGATTTCTTCATATGCCGCCGTGAGTTTGCTTCCGGTCGAGTCAAAGCCTTTGGCGGCCACGACGATCGCGGCGTCCTCTGTGTTGGGTATGACGAGGTCGCCCGGACCGGTCTGCCTGCCGCGTCCGCGAAACCGTGTTCTCGGGACATAGGGCAAGCCGAGGTCTTGGGCAACCCGTTCGATCATGTCCTCGATACTGCGTCCCGCGTCGCTTGCCCGAGTGGCGGTTACGCGAGTTCCTGCGCGCGCTATGAGAACATCAGCCAGGCCGTACTGTGCGTTGACTTGCTTCGCCACCATTTGGACGAGGTCGAACCGGTCATCGAGAAACGTGATCAGGTCAGCCGGACTCTGTCGGGCCAACGTGATGAATCCAGAGGTGTTCAGTCCGTCACGTAGAGCCATGGAGAGCTTCTCTTTGCCGAGCCCCACGATCAGGCCGAATACGTATACCCAGTGCGGATGTGAATTCGCCCACTGCGCCAGCGATGACTTGGTGACTGGCGCGACGGTGGACAAACTAGCGACCGCGTCCCGAATCTCCTGGGTGTCCTGGGTAGGTTCAGTGGGATCGACGTGCGGCGTGAGCGTTCGTAATGCACCGAGGTAGTCAGCGAAGGAGACGGGTGCGGTCACTCGTCTCGCCCAATGAACAGGTACTCGCTGACATCTCGCCGTGTCGCTGCAGCATGCGTTCCGAAGCTGTACTTGTGGTCAATGGCGATTGCCTCTACGCAAGGTTTGACCTTGCCCAGCAAATCTACGATGCGAGCTGAATCCGGGATCGCGTTCGACGAGTACGACAGCACGATCGTTCCCGCGTCCTGGAAATGTTCGAACGTGCGACTCAGCGCGTCCTCGATCGTGCGCTTATAGGCGAACGGTGTGAACCGCTTCTCCAGCTTCTTGGTCCTTGTGTGCTCCATGATGGTGACCCCGCGCCAGTACACGCTCAGCCCCTCCAAGAAGTGGTAGCGCTTGATGTAGTCATTATCGTCGCTGGGCGGCGCGTACGGTGGATCAAGATAAACCAAATCGGGTGTTGTGTCAGGGATTTCGAATACATCGCCGCAACGCACTTTGCTGCGGAGGCCGTTGCTGAACACCACCTTGTTGTAGTCGGCGGCTCGCTCACGGAAGTGCTCACTCAGGCTCATCTGGAGATCGCGCCGACCGTCGGCGTAGCGGGTCGAGTCAGTGAACGTGAACACCCCGCGTGGCTGTTTGCGTGCCGCAGATAGCACCAGCGCCGCAATCGCCAGATCCCGCCGGTAGCCAGTCAGCTGATCGATATGTGACCAAGCCGAGTCCAGGAACTTGCGGTCGGCCGCAGTGAAGTAGAGCCCGTCGAACTGCGACTGGATGAAATCACGGTCGTCAGCGGGCGGGCCGCAAATGGTGTCAATCAGGTCCTGCTCCAGCTGCACCGTGGAGTTCGCCACCGCGGCGCGGGCAATCACCGTCGGGAACGTGAGAAAGTCGTTTGAGGTGACCTGGTAGCCCTGAGCCTTGAGCAAGTAGGAAACCACCCCGGAACCGCAAAACGCGTCCACGGCTGTCGAGCCACCAACCTCGGCAAAGACTCGCTCCAGGTGCGGTAGGAGCCGGTACTTCGATCCCATATACCGAATTCGGGGGAACTTCTGCGCCCGTGCCAAGATCGCCGCTGACGATGACTCCCACACCACGTCGACAGGGTCCCACATTGGATACGTCGGCCCCGGAAGGGGGCCCGGCGTGCCGCAACTCGAAGTCCGGGCTTTCGCAGCGGAGGTGACGGACACCAGCCGTAGAGTGCCGGTCGTGGGAACCGTGCAATTGAATCAGATCCGCAACAAGGTGCTCTCTACCTGCGGCACGCTCGTCGACGTTTCGGACGTCCCGCTCGATCAGCAGGACACAGCTCGGCTGACCCGGGGGTTGGCGGCCTGGGCGCTCACCCAGGTAGCCGGGGTCACCGACACCGAGGCGGCGGCGGCGATCACTGACGGATTTGACGACAATGGTGTCGACGCCGTCCTGGTGGCTAATAACAGCGGCAACACGGTGGTCTATCTCGTCCAAAGCAAATGGAAGCAAGACGGGAAGGGGTCGCCGGCGGTTGGCGACGTCCACAAATTCGTCAAAGGTCTGCAGGACATCATCAACGTGAAGTTCGACCGCTTCAACGAGAAAGTCCGAGCCAAACAGGCGGAGATCGAAGGCGCGCTCTCATGCGCAGAGGTCAAGTTGGTCCTCATCCTCGCCCATTCTGGAATAGATCCCTTGTCTGACAACGCGAAACGTCCCATTGAGGACGTCATGGAAGAGATCAACGACGCTTCCGACACGATCTCCTTCCAGATGGTTACCCAGCGCGAGTTGCACAGTTTTCTCACGCGTGAGGTTCGGGGAGTGAAGCCAGATCTGGACGTCACTGTCTATGACTGGGGATCGGTCACTGAGCCCTACACCGCTTTCTACGGTCAAGTTGAGGCGGTCGACATCGCCGAATGGTTCACAGAGCACGGCTCAAGTCTGTTCGCGGAGAACCTCCGGCTCTACCTTGGCCACCAGTCCGATGTAAACGCCTCGATCATCGAGACCCTCGCAGCCCATCCCGAGCAGTTCTGGTACCTCAACAACGGCATCACCGTGCTCTGTGAGAGCGTCGCGCGGGGCGCCATCAACAGCACTAGCAAGAAGGTCGGAAAGTTCGCGTTTCGGGGCGTTTCGGTAGTGAACGGTGCGCAGACAGTCGGTTGCATCGGCAAAGCCGTCCGCGATCACGCCGAAGCGGTCGCAGACGCTCGTGTCCTTGTTCGCTTCATCTCGCTCGAACACTGCCCGGAACACTTCGGCTCTGAGGTCACCCGCGGGACAAACACTCAAAACCGAGTGGAGCGACGTGATTTCGTCGCACTCGATCCCGAGCAGACACGTTTCGCGGAAGAACTCGCGATAGACAATGTTCGCTACGCGATCAGGAGCGGAGAAACCGTACCTGCGTCAGCGACCGGTTTCACAGTGATCGAGGCGACGATCGCCATGGCGTGTGCGCACCCTACCCATGAGCTCGCCGTTCAAGCCAAGCGCGAGATCGGTCGACTTTGGGTTGGTGCCGAAGATCAGAACCCGACCTCGCAGTATCGACAGTTGTTCCACAGTGGACTTCACGGCTCAGACCTATGGCGTGCGGTGCAGGGGCTTCGGGCTGTCGAGGCGGCGCTCGCCGAAGAACAAGCCAAGCGGGAAGGACGCGATAGACTGATTGGCGCGCAAGGCAATCGCTTGATCGCATATCAAGTGTTCCAGCGGCTGAAGCCGGGGTGGATGACGAACCCGGCAGTTGATATCGCCGCGACCTTGACCGAAATCCCGGATCTCGTCGGCCCGGTATATGCGGCGACAATCGAGGCCGTGAATACACGCTTTCAGAGCAACTACGTGGCGAGCCTGTTCAAGAACGCGTCCCGCTGTGGAGACGTGGTTCGCCACGTGAAGGACACGATGTGACGCTTTAGCGGCACTCTTCCCATCATTTGCCATGGTGTGCGTCTGGTGGGTGGCGAGAACCGTGGCTGTGTCGGTCAACCGATGTCGTGTCCGAGACCGGTTGCTGGGGTGGCTGCACGGTGTTGTGCCCGCGCCCAGGTTCGCGCCAGGTGTGCGTCGTGGGCGCGTTTATGCGTCTGGCGCAAGCTCTTTCGGGTTTCCAGGGCCTCTCTGATCGAATGCGGAATAGCGTCGGGGTGAAGTCGTGCGGCTTGGTCGAGCACAGGTTGTAGGTCGGGTGCCTGTGGTGAGGCGGGGCTGAGGTTGTCTGCAGGTGCGCCGTGGCCTGCGGTGGTTGTCCATGGCAGGTCGGTGCGCAGCAGATGAAGCAGTGCGGCCGATGGTTGCGGTGGCCAGCTTGGGGTGTGAGTGTCCAGCAGCACGATGCGGGCTTGGTTGTGGGCAGCGTGGGTGGCGAGGGCCGCGAGCTGGGCGGGGTCGGCGGCGGCCGCGTTGTCGACAATGAGGATGTCGCCGCTTTCGGGTTGCCATTGTCCGTCGAGGAGTTGTTGGTGTAGGTCTGCGACCGTGGTGGCGGGGGTGGTTTGTGCAGGGTCGTCGGTGCAGGTGTAGATGCGGCGGTCTGCTTGTTCAGCTGCGGTGTGCCAGTCGTGCAGCGCGTCGGCAAGTTCGTTGGATGGTTGCGTTGAGATGACGCTGACGGTGAACGGCAGTTGGGCGACGTTGAGAAGGCTTGCCGTCTCGCGGGTTTGGTGCGTGGGATCGATGGTCAGTGGTAGGGCGGGGTGCGCGGTGCCCGCAGCGTGAAGGATCGCCAGTTCGGCGTCCAGGGCGGCGTGTTGGTTGAGTACGTGGTCGATGGGCAGGGTGTCGGCGGCGGCGTAGGCGGCTGCGGCGGCGAGTTCGGCGCGATCGAGGTCGCGGCGTAGCTCGTGGCAGCGGCGACGGGCCTGGAGTTGGGCTGCCCAATCGGCGGCGGAGGCTTCGGCGATCACTTTGTCGGCGTGGGCGTGAGTGATGATGTTGTCGGCGCCGCCGACCGCCGCGGCGCGGGCTTGGTTGGCGGCGCTCAGGGCGGGGTAGAAGCGTTCTGCGGGGGACATTGAGGGCAGGGTCATGCGCCGTAGGTTGAGGTCGGCCCTTGCTGAGGCAATGTCGAGGGGGTCGGCGTCGGGTTGTGCCCGCAGTAGGTCGAGTTGTGTTTGTGCCCATTGCACTTGGGCTTGGGCTTGCTCGTAAGCGATGTCAGCGTCGGCCCATTGATCGATGACCTCCTGGACGGCGTGGAAGTAGGGCAGGTCGGCGTCGGCGGCTTCGCGCATGGTCGTGATCTGGGGGCCGGCTGCGCGCAGGTGGGGTCCGTTGAGTGTTTCGGCGTCTTTGACGAGTTGTTCGTAGGTGGTGAGTTCGTTGAACAGTGCGGTGCGCAACGCGGCGATGTTGAGAAGTGCGGCCGGAAGCGGCGGCGGCGGTACCCGGTGGGTGGCGAGGTCGTCGAATTCAAGGGCGCCGAGTTCTTCAGCGGGGCTGGGTGGTTCGGGCTCGTCATCGTGTGGCGGCTCGTGGACGGGAAGGTAATCAGCATCGAGCGTGTGGTCGGGGTGTGTCTGGTCGAGTTGGTCGTCGGTGACGGTGTCGGCGAGGTGATCGGGGTCGTGGTGGAAGAGTTCTTCTTCCTCCTCCACCGACAGGGGCGCGTGCTCGGGGAGGGGTGCGTCGTGATGGGTATGGGTGGTCGGATCGCCGTGGGTGAGCATGTCGATGGTGTGGGCGATCAGGCGGGCGTAGCGATCGGGCGTGATGGTTTGACCGTGGTCGGCGGCGTCGGCGAGCGCTTCGTCGGCCACCTCGAGCAGTTGGTGGGGTTGCCAGGCCGGGTCGGCGGCGGCGACCGCGGCCACCACGGCGGGCCAGGCCGGGTCGGTGGTGATGGTCTCGGTGACGGCGGTGCCGAAGATGCGGTTGAGGTCGCCGGTCCATGCTGGGCGCAGGTGGCTGTCCGGGGTGTCGAGGGTGGCGGTGTGGCTGAGCTGGCCTGAGAGGCGCCACCACAGGGCGGCGGCGGGTAGTTCGTCTGGCAGTGGCCGTAGCGCGGCGGCTTGGCGCACCAGTTCGGGGAGGTCGGGGCGGCTGGGTGCGGCCGCGGCCAGGTGATCGGCCAGTTGCGGCCAGAAGCTGTCGTTGCGCAGGCGTGGATCGATGGAGTCGATCAGTTCGCCGTATTGGCGTATTGCGGGGACGCGCGCGGTGAGTACCTCGTTGGCGCGTTGTTGCAGGGACCGTTGGATGCGGCGGGGCTGGTTGGCTGGTTGGTCGACGCCGAGCAGGCGGGTGTCTTGTTCAGGGACGCGGAATGCGGCGCGGAATACCGCGATGTCGCAGAGCAGGTCACGGTCGGCGTGCAGCAGGGGGCGTGCCCACAACGGTGCGGTTGCCGGTGTCCACGCGCGGGCGGTGGCGCTGATGTGGTCGGCCAGCTCGGTGGTGAGTGCGGCGCGGGCCGGCAGGTAGTCGGCCCACTCGCTCATGGTGAGCAGGGCTCGGGGGATGGCGGGCAACCAGGGCAGTGGCCCGGTGCCGGCGCTGTGTTTGTTGGTGGTGTCTAGGCGCCAGTCCAGCACCGCGGCAGCGTCGTTGGCGGTGGCCAGTTCGCGGCGGGTGGCGGCAGCCTCCAGGCGCGCGATGGGGTCCTGGCCATTGGCGGCGATGATCGCCAAGTGTTTGCGCAGGGTGGGCCAGGCGGGTTGGTCGGTCAGGCCGGCGTAGATGGTGTCGGCGTGGGTGTCGATCAGGGCCATGACTTCGGCCCCGGCGTAGATTTCGGCGGCGGCGCCGACGGCGTCTTGGTACATCTCGGTGACCGGGGCCAGGCGTGCGAACGGGTCGGCGGCCACACGCTCGGCGGTCGTGGCCGAGATCTGGGCGCCGTCGCGGGCCAGGATCTTGGTGAGCACATCCACCGCGGTGTCGGGATGGGTGGCTTTGGGCGCGAGGATGCGATGGGGATCGGCTTCGGCGGTGGACAGATAGACGTGGTTTTGTACGCGGCCGCGGGTGAGCGCGACGTAGAGCAGTTGGCGGGTGAGGTGTTCGGCGCCGACGACGTGGCAGCTGTGGCCGGCGGTGAGTCCTTGGGCGGAGTCGATGGTGGTGGCGTAGCCGAGGGTGACCTGTTGGGAGACGTAGTCGGCGGGCAGGGTGAGGGTGCGGTTGGTGCCCAGATGGCTCACGCGCAGCGCCCCATCGGGGTGGACTTCGAGGATTTCGTAGCGGTAGCCGTTGCGGACGTAGTCGGTGGGGCTCAGGGGCAGCCAGCGGGCGTTTTCGCGGGTGCGGATGATGTCGCCGACTGAGGCGGCGAGGTGATCGGACAGGATGGCTTCCGGGCCGATGCGGTAGCGCGGGTTTTCGGCGAAAGCCGCTGAGATTCGGGCGGTTCGGGCGCGGGCGTTGAGGTCATCGACGATGGGGTTGGTCGGCGCGAGCAGCAGGCTGTCGAGGCCGGCGCGGGTGTCGGCCAGCCAGGCATCGAACGCCATTTCAGCTGAGGTGTGTTCGGCTCCGACGTGCACACGGTGCTCATCGATGTAGAAGCCGATACCGGAGGGGTCTCCGGCGCGCAGGGCTAGCGAGGCTGCGCCTTCCTCGGGGGCGACGAAGCGCACCAGCTGCGAGAGGGTGAGGGCGCCGAACTTGTGGGCGAGGTCGCGCAGGACACCGCCGGCCGAGATCGAGGCGATCTGCCCGTCATCGCCGACCAGCCGCACGCTGGCACCTTTGGCGATCGCGTGGGCGATGACGGTGTCCAGTTGCAGTGTTCCGGCTTTGCCGGCCTCGTCGATGATGAGCAGGGTCGATTCATCGACCTGGTCGAACCACTGCGGCACAACGGAGTTGGACGGGTTGTCGATGAGGTTGATGTACTTGTCGAGGGTGTCGGTGGGGGCGGCCAGATCGCCACCGAGTTCGATGGCGGCGGTTGCTTGCGAGGCTAGGCCGAGCACGTTGCCGCCGCTGCTGCGCCAGGCTTGTGACAGTGCGGCCATGGCGGTGGTTTTGCCTGCTCCGGCTGGGGCCAGGGCGAGTGCGACCCGGCGGCCGCTGGTGGCCATTTCGGTGACCAGGGCGACCTGTCCGGGGTTGAGTTTTTTGCCGCGGGCCGCGGAGTCGGCCAGGGCCAGCTCGACGTCGTCGGTGCCCACGACACGGCCGGTGCGCAGGGTCGCGGTGTGCAGGATGCGGCGTTCGGCGGCCACGATGGCCGCGCTGGTGAACAGGTCGGTGCCGTTGCGGGTGTAGATGCTCGATCCGTCGCGCCGACGCAACGCGTTCGGTTCGCCTCGCTCCCCGTCGTTGATGCGGGCGCGGGGCAGCGAAACGGGTTCATCGAGCGCGGCGGCAGTGATTTTTTCGGCCAGGTCCGCTGCGCCGACATTTCCGGTGGCGCGCACGATGCGTTGCGCTTCGGCCAGCACGTGGTGGCGCTGCCAGGTGGCGCGTGATTCGGAGATGGTGGCGATGGCTTTGGCGGCGTGTTCGGCGATCCATTGTGGTGTGGGCGCGGCGCGGCGATGGGTCCGGGTGGCGGACAGTGTTGCGCCGAGCATCCGGCTCAATGCCCGCCTGCTGCCGAGGATTTCGACGGCTTCGGCCAGCCAGGTCTGGCGCTGCTCTGCCAGCGAGCGCGGCTCATGTTTGGCTTCACGGGATTCCAGGGTCGCCTGCTGAGCCAGCGCAATGGATTCGACGTTGGTGGGCTCACGGCCGTGATCAGCTTGGAACTGCTTGGCCAGCTCGGCGGTGCGCGATTCGATGGCAGCTCGACGCGAAGACCACCGCGCCATCAATTCCGTGCTGACGCCGATGACTTCGCGGATCGGGCGCTTGTTACGGCCCGGCGGTGTGACCTCAGCGAAATCGAAGCCCGAGGCGCTCCTCCAAATGCGCCTCGAGTCGCGTGTTGTACAGCTCTGAAGTGCTCACCAGCACGCGGTGCAGAGGTTGGCCGTCAAGCGCCAGCCAGCGCTGAATACCGTTGGCGTCGACGTGTGCGACCTTGTTCGAAATCGCCACGTGGGTGTGCAGATCCGGGTCCCCCGCGCGCGAATCCCGGTGTGTGAAGGCGGTGCCGATCAAGCCGGTCGTGTCGACCTGTGCGATGCCTCGTGCACCGGTGCGGGTGAACGCGGCATTGGCTTCCAAAAACGCCAGAGAGTCAGCGACCGCGGCGTCATGGCACTGCTCAATCACGTCGGCCACGTCCATCGGTGCCACGGCCCACAACGTGGACACCGATTTCACCGGGGAGAAGGTGACGTCGTACCCGGCGACAGCGGTAGTGCGCTGGCGGGTATTGCGCGCGATGAAGCCCGACAGTTCACGATCATCGGAAACTTCGCGTCCGAACTCGTCGAGAAATTTCTGTCGCGCCACCGTAGTCCGGATACGGGCACGAATGTCGTCGTCGATCGCCGCGTTCCACACCTTGCCCGCCGCGGCGTTGTGCTCCCGGTAGGCCACCGCCAGCGCCTGCTGGAATTCGGTTTCGCCGCTGCGAATCGTGAACGGCTTGCCCAGGCGGGCGGCGTGCATCGCCACGTGCGCGGGCGCGCCCGCTACTAGGTAATGGTTGGTGATCGCATTGGCGTTGGGGTGCAATCCTTCTCCGAACAGCGCCATCATCTGGTCCTCGGTGACCTCGGAGCCGGCCGCGACGGTCCAGACCTCATCGGTGATGTGCGAAGGCACCCCGCTGGCCTGGCTGTGCGACAAGGCCTCCAGGCCTGAACCCACCCAGCGGCCGGGGGATTCACCTTTGGCGCTGTAGTACTCCGAGAGAGTGTCGCGGCCGCGCTCGGTGGCGTCGTGGGCGGCGACCTGGCGGATCAGATAGGTGTAGCCATCACCGGCGGTCAACTTGTGCAGGGTGGCGGTCATAACGCGCACGCTAGAAACTTGACGCGCGTCAATTCTAACGGCCAACCACGCTTCGTTACCGAATCGTGATCCTCAGTGCAAGAGGTGTGTGGCTTTTGGTGGGTGGCTGGTAGGTCGGTGTCGGGGGGTGCTTGAGGGCGCGATGGGAGGGGATGGATGGGTGCGATGGGTGCGGCACGGTGGTGCAGGTGAGGATCGGTGTACTCAAAAGGGACAGGGCATGAGAAGAATGTTGAGGACAAATATGGTTTGAGCGTTAGAAATTGCCGGCCGCAGCGTCGTACGGTCCGGCCATGAGCGAGAAGATCGAGTCGAAGAGCGACGTCCGCCGCAAGGTGAGGGAGGCCCAGACTCGCGCACAGCAGGAGCGAATTCAGCGCGAGGCAGCCAATCGCGAGGACATGGTGGCGTTCCTTCTGGCAGAGCAGAAGCTCGAAGCGGTCGACGATTGGGAGCGTGAGCGGCGCGCCCAGGTTCATGGTGACGCCGAGCAGCGTCGCCATGAACAGCGCGTCGCGGGAGCCAAAGCGCTGGCGCGGATGCAGGAACGTGGGGAAACGATCCGAGACATCGCCTGCCTGGGTGACGTGCCGGAGAAGAAAGTCAGAAGCTATCTCAAACTGGTCAAGCAACTGCAGGAACGGGGGTCGGGGAGCAGATTGACGAAATCCGGCGCTAAGGGGCAATCGCCGAGCGACCTTGCGCTGTAGGTGATTTCATGTCGTCGTGACTGATGAGGGCGGCTATGGCCGGTTCGGTGCGTTGTCTCGGCAGGAGCTGGAGCGTTACTGCTACTTGGATGACGAGGACCGGCGGCTGATCGCTGCGCGGCGGCGCGACTACAACCGTCTGGGGTTCGCGGTGCAGGTGGTGACGGTGCGTCACCTGGGAATGTTCCTGGCTGATCCGCTGGATGTCCCGCCCGCGTTGATCGAGTATCTGGCCGAGCAGTTGGAGATCTCCGATCCGTCGATGGTGAAGCGGTACACCGATCGGGAGAAGACCAAGCTCGAACACGCCTGGGAAATCCAGCAGGTGTACGGACTCAAGCCGTTCGGCGAGATGGAGTCGGAGCTCACGTCGTGGATCGTCGACCAGGCGTGGATGACCGGCGACGGACCGAAGGCGATCTTCGGCGACGCAGTGACATGGCTGCGGAAGCGTCAGGCGCTGCTGCCGGGGATCACCACGTTGGAGCGGCTGATCGGCGACGGCCGCAACGCGGCGGACGCCCGGTTGTGGCGCCAGCTCGGCGAGCAGCTGACCTCGGAGTCCGCGTCTGCCTTGTTGCGGCTGCTGGAGGTTCCTGCGGAGGGCGGGCAGAAGGTCAGCGAGCTGGAGCGGCTGCGCAAGGGCGTGTTCAAGGCGTCGTCGAAGGGGATGCTCGCGGCGCTGCGCAGGGTTGTCGACCTGCAAGCGGTCGGGGTGGACAGCATCGACGTGAGGGCGATCCCGCCGCGTCGGTTGACGGGGTTGGCGACCTACGGGTTGGCGAGCAAGGCCGCCGCGCTGCGGCGGCTGCCCACGCGTGAGCAGCGCTTGGCGGTGCTGGCCGCGACGGTCGTTGTGTTGAGCGCGCGGGCGGTCGACGACGTGTTGGAGACCTTCGACATGTTGATGACGACGAAGCTTCTGTCCAAGGCCGAGCGGGAGTCTCGCGAGGAGAAGCTGCGTCGCTATCCGAGGGTGTCACGCAACGCAGGCAAGCTCGCGGCAGCGGTGAAGGTGCTGCTGGAGATGGTCGAGGTCAACCAGGACGTCGGGCTGGGCGTGGTGTTGGACATGATCGAGAAGACCGTCACCCGGGCCGAGTTGCGGCACGCGGTCCAGGCGGTCGACGAGCTGGTGCCCGCCGACGACGCGGAGCTGGATGGGCAGCGGTTGATCGAGTTGGCCGGCAAGTTCGCCACGGTCCGCCCGTTCCTGTCGATGCTGATGGACACGATCGAGTTCGGCGCGACCAGTGACGGCGCCGCCGTCCTGGCGGCAATGAAGACCCTCGCCGAGCTGCTGACATCCAGGTCGTCGGGCAAGATCCCGGCAAACCTGCTGGACGCCCGCAAGGTCGACCACGACTTGATCGTCGGCGCGTGGAAGCGCTTGATCTACACGCCGGGCCGACCGGAGGGCACCGTCGACCGGAACTCCTACACGATCTGCGTGTTGGAACAGTTCCACCGACACCTCAAGCACCGCAGCATCTTCGCGGTGCGTTCGTCGCGGTGGCGCGACCCGCGGGCGCACCTGCTGGCAGGCGAAGCCTGGGAGGCTGCGCGTGACGCCGGCATGAACGCGCTGGGCCTGCCCGCCGCGCCGACGCAGCTGCTGACCGATCACGCGACGGCGTTGGAGACCGCTTATCGGGAGTTGGCCGCACGGCTGGGCGAGGACACCCCAGCCAGCATCGACGCCGACGGCAAACTGCACGTCGCCGCGCTGGACGCCAAGGCCGAGCCCGCGTCGCTGGTCGACCTGCGCCGCCGGGTGGAGGCGATGATCCCGCGTGTGGACCTGCCGGAACTGGTCACGGAGGTGATGAGCTGGCATCCCGGTTTCACCGAGGCGTTCACCCACACCTCGGGCAACGAGGCCCGCGTCGCCGACCTCGGCTTGTCGGTGGCGGCCGTGCTCTGTTCCTATGCGATGAACGTCGGGTTCAAACCGGTGACAACGCCTGGTGTCGACGCCCTGACCAGGGATCGGCTGCTGCACGTCGACCAGTGCTACGTGCGGGCCGAGACCATCGAGGCGGCCAACGCCGTGCTGGTCGACGCCCAGGCCGACATCCCCCTGGCCCAAGCGTGGGGCGGCGGGCTGGTCGCCTCGGTGGACGGGATGCGGTTCGTGGTGCCCGTGCGCACCCATAACGCCCGCCCGAACCCGAAGTACTTCGGCCGGAAACTGGGCATCACCTGGTTGAACATGCTCAACGACCAGTCCGCCGGGCTGGCAGGCAAGGTGCTGCGCGGAACACCTCGCGATTCGCTGCACACCATCGACGTGATCGTGTCCCAGCACGGCGGGCGGATTCCGGAGGTCATCATCACCGACACCGGGTCGTATTCCGACATCGTGTTCGGACTGCTGCATCTGATCGGCCGCCAGTACCGGCCGCAGCTGGCGAACCTGCCCGATCAGCGGTTGTGGCGCATCGACGCCCGAGCCGACTACGGGCCGCTGGACAAGGCGGCGCGCGGGGTGATCGACACCGCCAAGATCGCCGCGCACTGGGAGGACATGTGCCGGATCGCGGTGTCGATCCACTCCGGTGAGGTGTCGGCGCACGAGGTCACCAGGATGATCTCCCGCGACGGGCAGCCGACCGCGTTGGGCCAGGCCATCGCCCATTTCGGGCGGATCTTCAAGACCCTGCACATCCTGCGCCTGGCCGACGACGAACCTTACCGGCGCGAGGGCAAGGCCCAGTCCAATCTCGTCGAGGGTCGTCACGACCTGGCGCGCACGATCTATCACGGCCGCAAGGGCGAGATGACCCGCGCCTACTACGAGGGCATGGAAGACCAGCTCTCGGCGCTGGGATTGGTGCTCAATTGCGTCGTCGTGTGGAACACCGTCTACGAGAACCGCGCCCTCGCCGCGCTGCGAGCCGGCGGATACCCGGTGCTCGACACCGATGTCGAGCGATTGTCGGCGTTCGTGCGCGCCCACATCGGCATCGACGGGCACTACAGCTTCCACCTGCCCGACCCCAGCGGAGTTCACCGACCGCTGCGCGACCCGGACGCCGACGACGACGAGTAGCGCGAGTCGAAGGGTGGCGGATGACCGCTCAGGACCTGACGACGCATGTCGGCGGAAGTCTCTCCTGAGCCGCGAAACAGGCCACGGCCTGCACCTCTACCTCCGACCTGACCCAACAAACTACCGCTAGATTACGGTCACGGAGAGCGTCAGTTTGTCGCTGTGCGGCACGCCCGTCCGGTCGAGGAAGTCACACATGTCATCGATCATCGGCTGCATGAGCAGCTGCCCCAGCTGACGAACCATCAGCCCGATGACCTGTGAGGACTCGGATCGCCGTGTCGAGGTCTTGCCCGAATAGCGGAGTTTGGAGATCTCTCTGCGACTCAGGTCGGTCAGCCGCTCGAGTAACTCGCTCTTTCCCTGCGGATCGAGCACAGCGCGCCGGATGTAGTTCACCACCGTCGGATGCGTCGCGAGCATGTGCCGCACCGCCTCGTCTCGAGCGGCGGCGACCTGCGCTGGGGCGCCCTCGTCCGGCACAGAGGCGATCGCCAGAGCGTAATAGTCGACGACCAGTTGCTCGACGGCGACGCGTAGCCCGTCCTTGGTCTTGAAGTGGTGCTGCACCAATCCCACGGCGACCCCGGCGGCGGCGGCGACGGCGCGCATCGAGACGCGATCCTCGCCGCGCTCGGCGTAGAGGTCGAGCGCGGCGTTGCGAATGCGGGCCTTCGCGGTGAGGTCCTCGTCACTGGCGCGGGGGTCGGTCACAGAAATTGCCTCCTATCAGGGAAAAAAGCATACACCCTTGACATTAGACAGTACATGCGCATTAATGGCTATACATCAGTATAGTCAAAAAGGGGTTGATGATGTCGCAGTCGAGTTCGCTGCAGGGCGTGCAGGTGGTGTCGCTCGCGATCAATCTGCCGGGCCCGCTCGCCGCCGCGCGGCTACGGGCGCTGGGCGCCACCGTCACCAAGATCGAACCGCCGGCCGGCGACCCGCTGCGGGCCGTGGCGCCGACGTGGTACGACGAGCTCACTGTGGGCCAGCGGGTCGTGACCCTCGACCTCAAGGACCCCGCTGATCGGGCGGTGGCGGCGCGCGAGCTGTCGCGTGCCGACCTGATGCTCACCGCCATGCGCCCCTCGGCGCTGGTCAAGCTCGGCCTGGACGAGTTGACCGCGGCGAATCCGCACCTGTCGCATATCGAGATCGTCGGGCACGACGGGATCGCGGCGGAGCAGCCCGGCCATGACCTGACGTACCAGGCCCTGCACGGCACTCTCCAGCCGCCGACGATGCCGACCGTCCCGGTGGCCGACCTGCTCGGCGCCGAGCGCGCCGTGTCCGCGGCCCTGCTCGCCCTGCGCGTGGCCGCGGAGTCCGGCGTGGGACACCGCGAGCGGGTCGTCCTCGAACAGGCGGCCGCCGACGCCGGCGCCGCAGTTCGGCACGGTCTGATGGGAGCGGGCGCGCCGCTCGGCGGGGCGCATCCCGGTTACCGGATCTACTCCAGCTCCGACGGCCACGTCGCGCTGGCCGCGCTCGAGCCGCACTTCTGGGAGCGCGCCCGCGCCGGTCTCGGTGTCGAGGGCACCCAGGAGGAGCTCGAGCAGACGTTTCTTTCCAAGCCGACGCGCGAATGGGAGGAGGTCGCGAAGCGCCTCGACATTCCCCTGATCGGAATCCGCGATTCGGCACCCCGTAATTCAGCACAAGGAGCTTTGTCATGAGTGTTCGCGAGGCCGTTATCGTCGGCGCGGTCCGGACCCCGGTCGGCCGTCGCGGAGGGATCCTCAGCGCATGGCATCCGGTGGACCTGCTCGGGCAGACGCTGCGGGAGCTTGTGGCCCGCGCCGGCGTCGACCCCGCCGCGATCGAGGACGTCATCACCGGCTGCGTCATCCAGCACGATGTCCAGTCGGGCAATCTCGGCCGCCACGCGGTGCTCGCCGCCGGGCTGCCCGAGTCGGTCCCCGCGGTGACGATCGACCGCCAGTGCGGTTCAGGGCAGCAGGCGGTCAGCTTCGCCGCCCAGGCGGTGATGGCGGGTTCCCACGACCTGGTGATCGCCTGCGGCGTCGAGTCGATGTCACGGGTGCCGATGCCTCCGGCGTTCCTGCCCGGCGCGCCGCTCGGCCCGCAGTACAGCCCGCGCGAACTCGACCGCTACGACGGTGGGCTGATGGCGCAGGGCCCGTCGTCGGAGCTGATGAACGAGAGGTTCGACCTGAGCCGAGCGGCGTTGGACGCGTTCAGCGCTCGCAGCCACGAGCGGGCGCACGCCGCGACGCGGGCCGGGAAGTTCCGCGACCAGATGGTGCCGATCACCGCCGACCCCGACGACCCGACCGGTCCGGTCATCGACTCGGACGAGGGCATCCGCGAGCACATCGACCCCGCCAAGATGGCGAGCCTGAAAGCCGTGTTCGGCGCCGACGGGCGGACCACGGCGGCCAACTCCTCGCAGATCAGCGACGGCGCGGCCGCGCTGCTGATCGCCGACCGCGAGTACGCCGAGCGCAACGGCCTCATCCCACGCGCCCGGTTCCGCGCGCTGTCGGTCGCCGCCGCCGACCCGATCATCCAGTTCACCGCGATCCTCGACGCCGCCCACAAGGCGCTCGGCCGAAGCGGGTTGGCCGTCGAGGAGATCGACCTGTTCGAGGTCAACGAGGCCTTCGCCGGTGTGCCGCTGATCTTCCAACGGGAATTCGGCGTCCCGGACGACAAGCTGAACGTCAACGGCGGCTCCGTCGCCCTCGGCCACCCGCTGGGCTCGACCGGAGCCCGGATGCTCACCGACCTGCTCTGCGAACTCGAACGCTCCGGCAAGAGGTTCGGCTTGCAGACCGTCTGCGAGGCCACCGGCACCGCGAACGCCACCATCATCGAACGCATCTGAGGACGTCATGAGCCACGAGATCGTGAGGGGCCTGCCCTCCACCCACGGCGACCACTATCAACTCAACACCACCACCATCATCCGGCACGCCGCGCGCACCTATCCCGAGCAGGAGATCGTGTACCGCACCGCGGACGGCGGCTGGGACCGGTACACCTACGCCGATGCCTACGCGCGAATCCAACGAAGTGCCAATGCACTTCGCTCGATCGGCGTCGGGCCGGGCGATGTGGTCGGGATCCTCGACTGGAACAGCAAGCGGCACTACGAGCTGTACTGGGCGATTCCCGGCCTCGCTGCCGTGATGTTGCAGATGAACCTGCGTTTGGCGCCAGAGGATCTCGCTTACGTCACCGGACACAGTGATGCATCGGTGGTCCTCATCGACGAGTCGCTGCTTCCGGTTGCCGAGGCGCTGGCACCGCATACGCCGAACGTGAAGACGTGGGTGGTGATGACCGATAAGCCGCTGGCCGACATCACCACCACGCTCCCGCACGCGGTGCACTGGGAGGACCTGCTCGCGGACGCCGGCCCGGAGATCGACTGGCCGGTCATCGACGAAACCTCCTCCTACAGCGCGTGTTACACCACCGGCACCACCGGCAGGCCCAAGGGCATCTACTACTCGCATCGCGGCATCTACCTGCACACCCTCGCCGAGGTCGCCGGACTCGGGATGAGCAGCGACGATGCCGTCATGCTCATCACGCCGATGTTCCACGGCCAGGGCTGGGGCCTACCCCAGGCGGCCGCCTACAGTGCCGCAAAAATCGTGCTGCCCGGTCGCTACATCGCCGAGGACACATCCGTCCTCGTGGACGCGATGATCGCGGAGCAAGTCACCGTCGCAAACGGTGCGCCGGCGATCTTCCAGCCCATGATGAACTACATCAAGACGCTTGCGGTCGCACCGGACTTCTCCCGCGCGCGGCTGCTGTCCGGTGCCACCGAGCCGCCGCTGTCGCTGATGCGCGACTTCCACGACATCACTGGAGCCGACGTCATCCACGCCTACGGCGCCACCGAGACCACCCCTCTGGTCGCGGTGAACCGGGGACTGAAGCCCTCGCTGCGCGGTGTGATCTCGGACGAGGAGAAGTGGGATCTCAAGCGTAAGCAGGGTTTGCCGGTCAACGGCATCGACATCCGGATCGTCGACGCGGAAGGCAACGATCTCCCGCACGACGGCACGAGTCAGGGTGAAGTGCTGCTGCGCGGACCGTGGATCATCGAGCGCTATCACAAGCTCGACGACGACGCCGACAAGTTCCTCGACGGGTATTGGCGTAGCGGCGATGTCGGGACCATCGACCCGAATGGTTACTTGAAGATCACCGACCGGATCAAGGACGTGGTCAAGTCGGGTGGCGAATGGATTTCCTCCATCGACATGGAGAACGCACTCGTTGCCCATCCGAAGATCGCCGAGGCGGCCGTCATCGGCGTCCCGCACCCGAAGTGGCAGGAGCGTCCAGTAGCACTCGTCGTGACGACCGACGGGCAGGAACTTCCACTGTCGGAGATCCACGAATTGCTCGCCGATGCATTCGCCAAATGGCAATTGCCCGAGACCGTCCTGTATCTGGACCAGCTGCCCCGCACCAGCGTCGGCAAGCTCGACAAGAAGGCCATGCGCGCCGCGCACACCAACGTCTACGAGGACGTCCGATGAACCCCGACAACGCCCCGCTACGCACGGCCCGCGACAGCCACCTCCTGATCCTGGAGATCAACCGGCCCAAGGCTCGCAACAGTCTGAACGAGGCGGTGCTCACCGCCTTGAACACCGAGCTCGTCGCGGCTCGGCACGACGACGAGATCCGTGCCATCGTGCTCACCGGCGCCGGCGGGATCTTCTGCGCCGGAGCCGACATCACCAATTTCGACGCCATTCGCGACCAGTCGCTGCTCGGCGATCGAGCCGCGCTGGGCGGCACCATCTGGGCCGACCTGGGCCGATTCCCGAAGCCGGTCCTCGCTGCGGTCGAGGGCCTCGCACTCGGCGGCGGCTGCGAGTTGGCGCTTGCCTGCGACATCGTCATCGCCGGCGAATCCGCCAAGTTCGGTGTCCCGGAGGTGAAGCTCGGCGTGATCCCGGGCGGCGGCGGAACCCAGCGCCTGATTCAGGCCGTCGGCAAGTCCAAGGCGATGGCCCTACTGCTCACCGGCGACTTCCTGTCCGCACAGCGGGCGTGCGCGGCCGGCATCGTCGCCGAGACCGTCCCGGACGGCACCGCCCTCGAAGCGGCGGTCGCCATGGCGCAGCGGATCGCCGCCAACTCACCGCTCGCGGTGGCGCTGGCCAAGGATGCCGCCCTCCAGGCCCTGGAAACCTCTCTGGCGCAAGGACTCGAGCACGAGAAGCGCAACTTTCACGTTGCCATCCATTCCGCCGACAGCCGCGAGGGCCAGGCCGCGTTCCTCGCCAAGCGCGCCCCCGAATTCACCGGAAAGTAGGACCGATCATGAGCGAGCTGTTCCCCGATTACCGCTCCCCGTGGGAGACCGACGATCAGGCGCTGCTGCGTAAGCACGCCGCCGAGTTCTTCCGCAAGGAAGCCACCCCGAACCAGGACCGTTGGGCCGCGCAGCACCAGGTCGACCGCGAGTTCTGGACCAAGGCCGGCGCCGCGGGACTGCTGTGCCTCGACATCGCCGAAGAATACGGCGGCGGGGGCGGCAACTTCGGCCACGAGGCGATCGTGCAGCAGGAGATCGCCTACGCCCACGACACCGCGTTCGGCTTCGCCGTGCACTCGACGATCGTCGCGCACTACATCGCCGCCTATGCCACCGAGGACCAGAAGAAGCGCTGGCTATCGAAATGTGCGAGCGGTGAGAGCGTCCTCGCCATTGCGATGACCGAACCCGGCACCGGCTCGGACCTGCAGGCCGTACGGACCACCGCGGTTCGCGACGGCGGCCACTACGTGATCAACGGCTCGAAGACGTTCATCTCGAACGCGTCGCACTGCGACCTGCTCGTCATCGTCGCCAAAACGGACCCGAGCCAAGGTTCCAAGGGTATCTCGCTGCTCGTCGCGGAGACGGAGAATCTTCCGGGGTTCGAGCGTGGGCGGGTGCTGGACAAGATCGGCCAGCACGGCCAGGACACCCGCGAGTTGTCGTTCACCGACATGCGGGTGCCGGCAGCGAATCTGCTCGGCGGCGTCGAGGGGCAGGGCTTCTACCAGCTGATGGGTCAGCTGCAGCGTGAGCGGCTGATCCTCGGTGTCGGCGGTGTCGCGGTGGCCGAGGCCGCGGTGGCGGAGAGCATCAGGTACGCCAAGGAACGTCACGCCTTCGGCAAGCCGATCCTGAACTTCCAGAACACGAAGTTCGTACTCGCCGAGTGCAAGACCGACGTGCTGGCCGGCAAGACCCTGATGGACCACTGCATCCAGCGTCACCTCGACGGCACCCTCGACGCGGCGACCGCGTCGATGGCCAAGCTGTGGGGCAGCGACAAGCAGTGCGAGATCGTCGACCGCTGCCTGCAGGTCTTCGGTGGCTACGGCTACATGATGGAGTACCCGATCGCGCAGATGTACGCCGCTTCCCGCGTGCAGAAGATCTACGGCGGCACCAACGAGATCATGAAGGAACTCATCGGCCGCGCCTTATGAGGTTGACCTTCGCGCAGTGACACCACTGCGTCAGTCACACCTCACTTTGTCAAAAACCCGATGTTCTCAACCTATTTCGTCAGGAGTATTCATGCATATCACCGGAACCAACGCACTCGTCACCGGCGGAGCCTCGGGCCTCGGACTGGCCACCGTCACCGCCCTCGCCAAGTCGGGCGCCCGGGTAATCGCCGTCGACCTGCCCACCGCGAACACGGATGCGCTGGCTGCTCTCGGCGACACCGTGGAATTCGCTCCGGCGGATGTCACCGACGAGGCCGCGGTCACCGAGGCGGTCGAGCGCGCCAACGCGGAGTCCTCACTGCGAATCACCGTGAACTGCGCCGGCATCGGCAACGCCGTCAAGACCGTCGGTAAGAACGGACCGTTCCCGCTGGCCGAATTCGAGAAGATCGTCAAGGTCAACCTGACCGGAACCTTCAACGTCATCCGCCTCGCCGCGCACGCGATGTCGCAGAACGAGCCCGTCGACGGCGAGCGCGGCGTGATCGTCAACACCGCCTCGGTCGCGGCCTTCGACGGGCAGATCGGACAGGCCGCGTACTCGGCATCGAAGGGCGGGATCGTCGGCGCCACCCTGCCGATCGCCCGCGACCTGGCGTCGCTGCTGATCCGGGTGAACACCATCGCGCCCGGCCTGTTCAAGACCCCGCTGCTGGGCACGCTGCCCGAGGCGGCTCAGATTTCGCTGGGACAGCAGGTGCCGCACCCGAACCGGCTCGGCGACCCCGCCGAGTACGCGCAGCTGGTCGAGGCGATCGTGACCAACCCGATGCTCAACGGCGAAACCATCCGCCTCGACGGCGCGATCCGCATGGCGCCGCGGTGAAACCCGTCGGCGTGCAGGTGGGATCGCACCATGAGCACACACGCCTTGTATACGCCGAGGACCTGGGCATCGGCCAGCGTTTCGACTTGGGCTCACACACGGTGACCGAGGCCGAACTCGTCGACTTCGCCACCCACTGGGATCCCCAGTGGTTTCACATCGACCGGGCGGCGGCGCAGGACGGCCAGTTCGGTGGCCTGATCGCCAGTGGAATCCACACGTTGGCGATCCTGCAACACCACGACGCCGTCCATATCCGATACGGCCTGACCGAAGCCGCGCTCCCGCGCGCTCATCTCCCACGGCTGTTCCAACCCCGGCGAGGTCTCGCGCGACCTCACGGCCCTACTCTCGGCCGTGCCCCCGCCGGATCCGACAAACACCACGACCACGCACGCCCGGCAGCGGCTATGAGTTCCCGGACGCGGAAGACCACACCCATCGACGGTGCCGCACTTGATTGGTCTCTTTCGGCCCCCCTCGAGCAGATGCGCTCGGGCCGAACAGTCAAGGTGCTGAACAAGATACGCAGACACGCGCCGGAACTCGTCACCGTCAGCTACTGAGAGATTCAGCGGGAGCGCCGCCGCGCAGCGGGATCGGTCTCGGCCTGCCAGCGCCCCAGCGCCTCGGCGGAGACCTTCGCGTATTTGACCAGGCTGCGCACCGAGGTGTGTCCGCTCAACGCCATCAGCATCGGCGTGGAAGCGCCCTTCTCTGCGGCGTGGGTCAGTCGCGAGTGCCGCAGCTGGTGCAGCGTGAACGGTCCGCGTCGCATCCCTTCGGTGTGCTCCTCGAGGAGCGTCGCGGCGCGGCGGTAGGAAAGTCGGGCGCGGCCGGTCGAGTTGTCGGTGTCGGTCTTGGCGACCGACGGCTTGGCTTTGCGGTCGGTCAGGAACAGCGGCCCGGACTTCCGTCCGGCGATCAGCCGGGGCAGCGGCCGTGCGGTGCCGGTCTGCCAATAGATCACCTCGCGGGCGCCGCCCTTGCGGGTGACCGTGGCGCATCGGTTCACGGTGTCCAGGTCCTCGATGTCGAGATTCAGGATCTCCTCCGCCCGCGCGGCGGACTCATACAGCATCGACCAGAACACCCGCTCGCGCAGGGCCGCGTCCATGCCCAGCAGCTCCGCAACCTCGGCGGCGGTCATCGCCTTGCTGTTGTCCGGCGCACTCGGCCGCGCCCGCAGGCGCGACACCGGATCGCCGGTCAGCCACTGTTGATCGCGTCAGTAGGCGCACGCCGCCGACACCGCGGTCAGCCGGAGGTTGTAGGTCTTGGGGGCCTTGTCGCCCCACACGTAGTCGAACCACCCCGACACCCGATCCGGGTTCAACAACCCGACATCGCCGTCCGCGCCGAAGTCGCGCACCATCCGATCCAACGCCGAGGCGTAGGCGCGGCGGGTGTTCACCGCCGCGATCGTGCCCAGAAAGGTCCGCGTCGCGTCCGCCAGCCGGATCCCGGCGGCCCGCGCCGGTAGCGAGCTCACCGATCCCACCCCGACCGCCCTTCAGCACTACGGCAGATAGTTTCCGGAGTCGCCCATCTCCGGAACGACCATCGCGGCAGGACGACTCACGAGTTACGGCAGATAGTACGCTACTATCTGCCGTAAATCCTTAGCGCCGGATTTCGAGAATCTGCTCCCCGACCCCCGGAACGCAGCGGTGGCGCGGTCGCTGCGGGGCCGCAACCACTAGGTAGCGACGGCGTGGCGGGCACCGCCGATGGGCCAGGCCCGCAGGTGCGTCCAGCCGAGGTCGGCTCGGGCGCACTAGGTTTGCCGCAATCGGGGCCAGCGGCAGTCCTGTCTGATGGGCAGTGAGACGGTGGCCGGCATCGCTGACGGTGGCTTCCCGTGGCAGACACTGGGTCGGTCGCTGTGGGTGGACGTGAGCGTGCATCCGGCCGAGTGCGCACGCTTCCGCAGTTACGTTGTCTGCGGACCTGAGGAGCGCGACTGCGCGATCTGGACGGGCGGTATCGGTGCCGACGGGTATGGACGGTTCTTCGTGACCCGCGAAGGACACGGCTTCTGTGTGCGGCCGAACCGTTACGCCTTGGCTCTGGCGGCGGGTACCCCGCTGGCTGCCGATGTGCTCGCCTTGCACGAATGCGATAACCCAATCTGCGTCAAGGTGTGTGCGCCGGGGGCCGAGGTTCAGCATGTCGTTGCGGGCACGCAGCAAGACAACATGTTGCGGATGGGCCGGGCGCGCCGTGGAGGTGGCCGGCCGGCGATCGCACGCCGCGACTGCGGCCGCCAAGCGCGCCGCGCCCGGTCGGTGGCGCTTCGCGAAGCGGTGCGCCACGGATGGGATAGCGCGGCGGTGGAAACGGCGCTGCTGGGCAGTCAGCCACGACTGTTCTAGAAGACCAGATAATCGATCACGGAAGGTCCAACGATGACGGAATACAACAGGCCCTACGTCCTTCAACTGGCGGTCGCCTTGATGACGCCTGGCCTTGATGACACCCACTACTCGAGTGTGCGTTCCGCCGCCGAAAGCAACGGAGTCTCAGCTGAGGAGCTCGATCGCGCGGCGTTCGTCGTTGACGGGGTCCAGAGGGGTGGGGTCGACCTCGACGAGTGGATCCGACAGGAGTTCATCGTTGACGGGTGGCTGCACGGCTACGTGCCGTTGGAACTGGATCCTTCAGACCCGAAGTGGGCCACGTGGAAGCTGGCCCAGTTCAATGACGAGCACTACAACGTCCAGACAGTTTTCAACCAACAGCCGGGCCGCTCCGATGAGCAGGACATTCGGTGACCAGTCCCGGAGATGGCCTACCCGAAAGACTGCGCCGATCTGCTGCTGGCGTGCGCGGTCGCTTCACCCGGCTGCGGGTCAGTATCGGACGCACCAGCTCTACACGGGCGACGGCACTGGACCTCTACCAGCGGATCCCGAAAGCCTCGCTCAGTGTTGAGTGCTTCCACCGACCACCATGTCTCGCCGACGGTATTGCGTTCGCGCCGTGCGGACCTGGCGGGCGCCGGCCAGAACGCATCGAGCAGGTCTTGAGCGAGCTGGGCGCGTACTGGAGACAACAACCTCATTTGAGGTTGGGCCAGATCGTGGACAGCTTCGCCAAGGCCCTGGCGGTGAAACTCGATCTCACGGGGAACCTGGACGCGGCAGCTCGTGAACTTGAAGACGACGCGCTACTCGGCATGCTCAGCACCGGGCACAGGCATCCGCATGTTGCCGCCTGCGAGTACCTGGATTTTGTCGAGAGGGTCGAGGATCAGCTGGGCGGCGGTGAAGCGGCTGGGCCGGAAATGACCGAGCCACAAAATGTTCAACGGAGGTCAGCGGGCGGCGGCGCTGGCGCCGACCAAGGCCGCCCACCACGTGGCAACGGCAACTTGTTCTGAAGTAGCGGCCGTATCCAGCTGGCGCTGCACCGCGGCGGCCAAGGCTGCTGCCGAGGCAGGACGGTACCCGCGCGAAACGAACATCTCGCGCAGATCGCCGAGCACACTTGCAGGAAGCACCGACGCCTCGGGTAGCTCTGCGAGGAAGGCGACCTCGCACCACAGTGCTCGCGCCATCAGCGGTGATTGGACTACCGCGTCAGCGGCATCCAGAGCAGGGTGGCTGCACCGTTTTTCGCCACTAGCTGCCGCTGTGGCGTGGTGGTGATCTGAAATCCAGTGCAGCGTGGCGGCGGCCGCGTAGTAGGCCGTGACAGCGGTGCCGGACGCTGTCACAACGACAGGTTCGATGAACGCGGTGGCGGCGATGTTCGGCCGGCCGCGCATGCCATCGAGGCTGATGAGTTCGAAGCAGGCGCGTTGGATAGGTGCCGCTGGCTTGGGAGAAGCGAGGGGACGCAGATAGGTGTCGCTGCGTTTGGCATGGCTCAGCAGCGCGCGACTCGCATCGTCGTAGTCGTGATGCGTCGTTGTGGTGGCGCCGGTTTGAGCGGCGATCGTGAGCTGGTGCATGGCGAATCCGTCCCGGCCGGTAGTGGCGTGGTCAGCTGGCGCGGTGGAAGTGCCGTGAAGCTCCAGTGAGTTTGTCCCATTGCCGTTGCACGGCAGCTCGCTCGTAGCTGTCGACGACGGCGATGCCGGTGTCGACCGCGAGCGCACTATCGCGAACGACTTTGAGTGCAGCAGAGTCATCCTCGTGAGATGCGGCAGCGCCGAAATGTTCGATCGTTGCGGTCGCGTGAACGCGGCTGTCGTCGAGGGTGACCAGCTGCCAGCTACTGAAATCTGAGTGCATCTGGATCGTGTCGGTTTGGCAGTTCGCGTGCTCGACGTAGCGCTCAAGAGTGCACTTGGCATCGGCACCGTCGGGATGCTCGCTGATAGTAGTTCTGCGGTCGGTGCGCTCAATGGTCAGGCGGTGCATCGTCGTAACTCCTTCGGTGTCGTCGAGCGGTGGACAACAGTTCACCCCAGGCAGGTGAGCGGGTGGCGTGGGTGACTGTGGGTGGCATGCGATGAGTTGGCACCGTGCTCGGCGCCGCGTGTGTTGATGCGTTCGACAGCTCGCATCGTGTCGTCGTGAGCTTCGTAGTGGGCCTCGCTGATGAGGGAATCCAGGAGTTCCTGGGCCTCGTAGGCGTCGACGTCTTCGTCGGTCCAGGATTCGGGGTACCGACCGATGTAGCCGGATGGCTCTTCGGAGTTCACGCAGCGCGCATTGGAGTTGGCGCTGGCGGGACAGGAGTAGTCGCCGCAGGCGCAGAACGGTCCGGCGTAAGTGTTCGTGGCGGCCGCGTAGTCGACGAACATCTCCGTGTCCGGTAGCGCCTCGTTGTGAGGCTGGATCGGGCGAGGAGCCGACGACCAAGGGTCGGTGGTGCCGGTAGTCACGCGGACACCGCTGTGGCGTCAGCTGCCAATACCGCAGGATTGACGAGGGCCTTGATCCGGTCGGGGCGGAAGCCTGACCAGTGCTCGTTGCCGGCCACCACGACGGGCGCCTGCAGGTAGCCCAGGCTCATCACGTAGTCGCGGGCGTCACCATCTGCGGTGATGTCGACCTTCTCGAATTCGATGCCCTGCTTCTCCAGCGCCTTGTAGGTGGCGTTGCACTGCACGCATGCGGGCTTGGTGTAGACGGTGATGGTCATTTCTAACTCCTCGTCAAGTGAATAGAGAAAGCATTCTCTGTATTCCTCTATATTAATATGCGCAAGGCATTTATGCAATAGCTTCAGCAAATTAGTATCGGTCACTTAGGGCAATTCTACTAAACGGCCACTGGGTCCATTCACCACCTTTCGCAACGATCATCGCGGAAGGTAAGTAGCTCCTCCTCCTCCATGCAATTACCCTGCCCCGCAACTGCTCAGTATCACATTCGATGCGAACGGGCTGCGGTGTTGATCCCCCGTAGACGGTCTCGCTACTGGTCCTCAAGATTCGAGCTCCACCGTCCGCAGACTCTGGGATAGTTGCTATGTAGCAATCTTCCATTTAAAGCCATCCGTGGAACCACGCCGGATCACTCAAGGGTTAGTTTCCGAATGCAAGACGCCATTACGGATGGTCGGCGCCCGAAATGGAGGTAACGCGAGGTGGTCAGTTCCAGTGGTCGATGCCGACGCTGATCCGGTGTCGGCCGTCTGCGTCGGTGTGGTGCTGTTCGTGGCGGGGCAGGGAGCGAAGTGCGGTGGCGACGAGGTCTGGCAGTTGGCCGGCGGTGGCGGTTTCGTGGGTGACGCTGGCGAGCCACACGAAGGGATCGGCGGACGCGGTGCGGGTGTCGGTCGGATAGATCGCGACGTGCCACCCAACGTGGACGTCGTGGGCTTCGAGGGCGAGTCGTTGGGCCAGGGGAGTGATGTTGGCGGCGTAGTCGCTGATCCAGAGCCAGTCGCCGGTTTCCAGCCGGGATTGGAAGTGCATGTAGCGGCCGCCGGCGGCGACCGACTCCAGTGCGATGCCGAAGCGGTGGTAGATCTCGTCGAGGATCCCGTCGTAACCGCGGCTGTCGGTGGGCGCGGCGTCCTTTCCGGTGCGGGATCGGCGGCGCGTTGGCCGCGCGAGGCTCAGCATGGTGGCCGGCCAGTGATTTGGCAGCGGGTGGCGTGGTCGGGCACCAGGTGGCCGACGATGTCGTCGGCGATGTCGACGAGCTCGGTGAGCAAGTCGCGGACTTTCTCGTCCTGGGCAGCGTTGAGGTGGTCCCGGCTGCGCAGGTCGCAGAGCTCATCGCGCAGCGGGAACCAGTCGCCGAGCAGGTCGATGACGGGTCGAGTGATCTGGTGATCGGTGGCGGTCATGAGGGCCTTTCTGTGCAGTCGGGCAGAGGGGTGGGTTGGTGGTGGGCGTTCGCCGGAGGTGGGGGACGGGTGGTCTCCCCACCTCCGGGAAAGATCAGGCCAGTAGGCGTATGGCGTGCCCGCCGAGCCATTGAGAGACGTTGCTGCTGACGGCGTTGCCGAAGCCCATGGTTTGCTCGGACTTGTTTCCCATTGCCCGGTAGGTGTCTGGGAAGCGTTGGGCGCGAGCGTGTTCGCGGGGGGTGAGCATGCGGAAGCGGCAGTCCGCCACGTCGATGGTTGCTCCTGAGACCAGTCCGGCCGAGTCGCGGGTGGCCACGGTGTGCAGGGGTTCGCGGGTGGTCTTGGCGTCGCCTTTTCGGAACGGAACGACCAGGCTGATCGGCGGCTGCTGCGGGCAGGTGGCGTTGGGTGGGACGGTCAGGGCCTGGTGACCCCCACCTCCAGAGCCTGTGGTGACCGTGGCCAGCGGGTCGGCAATACTGGTCACGTCGGCGTGGTTGCGGAGCACCGTGATCCACGGCTCCGGGGTGAACAGGCCCTCGGTGTCGCGAGTGGTACGGGCCCGCATCGGGACATCGGTGGTGATGGCGGTGTCGTTCCAGGTTCCGCCAGCGGGCACCAGCATCGGGGGAATGGCCATCCCGTCGCCGATCTTGGTCGAGCGGGTCGGCATGGGGGCGGCAGATACCGGGTAGGACCGCGAGTCCCCGTCCGCACCATGGTTGGTGGCGACGATGGTCGGTTCGGCGAACATGTCGATTCCGGCCCGGATGCGTCGCATCGTGGAGGCGGCCAGCGCTTTGCGGCGAGCACCGATCCGCTCGCCCAGGTTGCTCCAGTCGATGGCGGCGGCCGCAGGGAGTACGAACGGTTCGACGATGCTGTGGCGGCAGGCGGCGTTTGGGCAGCGGTACACGTACTGCTGGCGGTACTTGCCGATGCGGCGGCGGTCGGGGCGTTTCCACGATTGGACGGCGGGGTTGACGGCCTCGCACAGGGGGCACCAGGCCAGCGGTCGGGGCCGAATCTCGTCCATCGGCACGCCTTTACGGGCGAACAGAAAGTACATGCGGTCACGCCATTGCGGGGCGAACGGGTTGGTGTCGTCACCGATGTGGGCTGAGGAGACGGAGACGAACTGGTGGCTGTAGCCGAGGGTGTCCATGGCGGTGAGCCAGACGTCGAACAGTTCCCAGCGGGCTGCCTCGACCACGTTCTCGACGAATACCATGTCGTAGCGGTGCACTTCGGTGGCCCGCACGACATCCCAGAAGGTGGCGCGGGTGCGGTCGCGGCCGGCAGAGGGGACGTGGCCCTCGTCTTCGAGAAGCGACAGCTGGGTGCGGGGCGCGGCGGTGCCGCCGGCGGGTGAGAGTTCGGTGCAGATGGGTGATGCCCACAAGATGTCGGTTTTGGGCATGCGGCGCATGTCGTAGTTGGAGACGTCGGCGATGACGTGGTCGGCGTTGGGGAAATTCAGGGCGTGGGTGGCGATCGCCAGGTCCCAGTGGTTGGCGCCCATGGCCAGCTGCAAGCCCGCGTTCTCCAGGCCGATGCTGGATCCGCCGAAGCCGCAGAAGATGTCGGTGTAGGTGAGCCCGGTCGGCTGGCCGCTGGGTCGCCAGTCGGAGTGTTCTGATTCCAGGGCGGTGCGGATGTCGGCGAACTGTTCTGTTGTGAGAGCGGGAGCGGCCACGATGTTCATGCGATTACCTCACGGGGGAGTGGTGCGAAGGTGGGGGCGTTTCTGGGTGTTGGCTATAGTCTACACCTACTGTTGCTCATAGGCAACACTTGGTTAGCTACTGATTCACTGCGTTTCGCGCGAGTCATGTTGTCGCACAGCGCACTCAGCGGCGCCCGATACTCAGTCCGCTGGTCCCCACGAGCTGGTGTAGGTCACGATGGTGCGGGATACGACTTGCACGTATCCGGCCGGGAAGCCCCAGTACTGCGCTTCGGGATGGGTGGCCCACTGACGTGCCTGGGTCTCGTTGGGAGCTTCGGTGATCTGCCCGCGCTTGGATGTGAGCGCAGGAGAGTCGCGCAGCCAGCGCACGCCCCACAAGGTCCGCTCGACACGCTTGCCGTGCTCGGGCCGCCCGGGGAGGTCGAATAGGGGAAGGGTCATGGTGCGACCGTGAAGAGTTCGAGTTGGCCGACCGGCAGCAGTCCGGGCATCACCTCGTAGGGGCGGTAGAGCCCTGCGGCGCCGTCGCTGAATTGCACCTTCACCTGGTTGGGGGTGATGTCTGCGACCACACCGGATTTCACAGTTCCCTGGCCGAGGACCACCTTGACGTGCTGGCCGATGCTGAACTCATCTAGCGAGGTAGCGCAATGGCCGGCGCGTTCATTCTCCGGGCTGTCCAGGTCGTCCTCGACCATGTGGAATCCCAGCGCGCGATCAAGGACTCGATCCTGCCATGCCTGGATGCGGCGTAGCTCGCGGTAGTGGGTGTCGACTTCTTCCTCGGTCGGGTGATACTTGGCGCCGTAGATCGGGTCGCCTTCGTTGCGCCTGTGGCATTCGGCCTCCCGGCCGCAGCGGCACCAGTCGCGTCGGATGTTCTCGGCGTTGAATGCGCGACGTACTGCGCGGAGTTCGTCGGTGACATCCTGGGGCAGGCTGCGGGCGTACCGGTTGATTTGCGCGGTAGTGATTGTCACTGATTTGACTGGCGGTCTGCCGATATCGGTGGTCCACCATGGGCACACGATTTTCCCTCTGCCGCAGGTGTAGCCGTTCGCTAGCCATTCCGGCCCTCCGTCGATACGGCTACCGGTACTGCTGGAGCAGCGTGACATCAAGTCCGCGACACCTTCGGGCCCGAGTAGGCAGTCGCGCATCGCCCATCCACCGATCGAGCGCAGCAGCCACCGTTGGTCCTCGGTCAACGCCGGCCTGGCCATCACGCATCACCCTTGGGGGCGCGATGGGTTCTGGAGAGCCTGAACAGTGCGGCGCGGATTCGCGAGTAACCACTTGCGGAGGGTCCGTGTGGATTTCGGGCATTAGTGGTCATGGGGTTTGGATCTCCCTTCCCGGCGCTTAACCTGTTGCCTATAGGCTACATCTACTGTAGCCTATAGGCAACAGAAGCAAGAGGGAGGCGGCCGGAATGGGCAGCACCACAGTCGAATTCACACCACGCCTGTCGGGCCTCGTCGAGGATGAGCGAACGCCGACGGTGTGCGTCTCGTTCGGCATGGGACTGGACAGTTCAGCCCTGCTCGCGCGGTGGCTGACCGACCCGTCCAGCCGCGACTTCGCACTCGAAGACATGGTTGTCCTCACCGCGATGACCGGCCACGAGAGCGCCGCCACCATCGGCGCGGTGACTCGTCATATGCTGCCACTGTTCCAAGCCAGCTCCGTGCGCTTCATCCAGATAGCGCGCAACCAACGCAAGACCACCCGGGTCGGCGACGGCGTGGTGGTGCTCGACGACTCTCGATTCCCCCGCCAGCTCTACGCCGAAGGCCTCTACACTCTCGGTGATGAAATGCGCTCGGCAGCAACACTTCCGCAGCGCGGGGGCGTTAGGCTGTGCTCAGTACATTCTAAGGGCGACCTACTGGACCCGGTGATCGCCCGGATCACCCGGGGCCGGCCATTCCGGCACGTCATTGGCTTCGAGGCCAACGAACGGGCCCGGGCCGACAAAGATCGCCTCTTCGACACCGAGCTGCGGACCGGGTGGTACCCATTGCGGGAATGGGGCTGGACCCGAGCGGATTGCACCGACTTCGTCATCGAGACCTTCGGTGAGTCGATTCCCAAGTCCTGCTGCGGTTTCTGCGTATTCGCGATGAGCACAGCCAACGGTCGGGCGGCGACGGTGCAACGGTACCGGCAGGAACCGGAGCTGGGAGTAGAAGCACTCGTGCTCGAGCACCTAGCGAGAAGCGTCAACCCGTCTCAAACACTCATCGAGGGCAGCAGCGCCGCCGATCTCGTCGCAACAGCAGGGCTAAGAGAAGTGCAGCAACGTTTCGACGCCCATCTAGACATGTGTGACTGGTCGCTGTATGAGGTGCGGCGGCTGGTGCGCCCGGGCCGCTGCGGCGGGAAGGGGATCACCGCTCGGTCCTTGCGCGTCGCCGCGACCGGTTCACGAGACGAGATGGCACGCCAGCTCGCGAGCCAGCCAGGGCGACGGGTGCAGGGCGCTGACGGCATCGTGCGGCACATTCTGCGTGACCGAGCGACCGACTTGTCCAAGGTTGACCATCTCTACGTGGCGGCACCGGCCGGCGCCCAGGACAAGCAGCGTTCGGGTTTCGAACAGTGGTGGCAGGAGGCCACCGGCGATGCGCTGTTCTGATTTGTCCCAGGAGCCGACTGCGCTTGTAGACTATGAGCGACAAGAATGCTGGGATACCGACCAGAGGACGTTCGTGAGTGCTGGCGAAGAATTTGACGAAGCAGCAGTCCAGGGCCGCATCGGCGCAAACATCAGGCTCCGGCGAGAAAAGGTCGGTCTGAGCCAGGGCGCGCTCGCCGAACGCGCAGGCATCCATCGGACTTTCCTCAACCAACTGGAAAACGGCCACCGCGGATGCACCGTGACCGTCCTGGCTCGGCTAGCCAGAGAACTCAACACCAGCGCCTCGGTGCTCGTGCTCGACATCGATTGACAATCCTGCCCTGAGCAGGTCACACCAGCCCGACCGACGTCTGCAAACGGCATTGAGGTGCGGATGCCTCGTTATCCGTCCGATACGACGGATGCACAGTGGCGCCGCGCCAGGATGTCTCGCACGCCGCACGCCGGGTCGGCAGTAGCGGCTCAATGAGCCGCTACTGTGTCGTAGGCTCCCGATATCGGAGCACGGAATCAGCGCGATCACGATGCCGACGTCAGCGCATTGGACGACGGCGCGTTTGAACGTGTTCTCATGGCCAATCTCGACCACCGGCACCGCAACAAAGCCATGTGGAAAGCCCTGACGGCCGAAGACAACATCGATCGAACACGCGGTGTCCTCGTCAACTCCTACGAGCGCGCGCGGAGCACACTGGCAAACCGCCGGGCCGATCGGGAAGCATTCGAGAATGAGCGGTTTTCCGAAGGCCGACGGGGACGACTCGAAATTCTTCGGACCCAGCAGGGCTATGACTCCTGGAAACTCAACACTGGCAACTTTATACGCCACGTCGCGTCGGCGTTGGCCGAGGTCAACCAGATCCAAAAAGAACACAACCGCGCGGAAAGTAGGACCGGGGCTCAGCACTACCGATCGCTGCTACGTCAACTCGCCCTGGCGATCGACCTGCACCGCACCAGCCGGTCGGATTCCGGGACGGGTGGCGACGCGCACGACCGTATGTTGTGGGGCATCCTCGACCAGCTCACGGTCCCAGACGGACCCGATCACACCGAAACTTCGCTGACCGAGATGCTGCCAAGGTGGCGCCCTCCTCACGAGACTTGATTGTGTGTCAACCAGCGGAAGGTGGCGGATCTTCGCTGGTATGAAACCTGGTATAAATTCAATGATTTCGCTAGCCGAGGTTTACAAACAGGCACTGCGCGGATGCACTGCCGGCTCCGGTCACCTTCAGTGGACAAGCATGATTAGGCAGGCGCGCGCATCGCTCGGGGACAGCCGCGGTCCTTCGTTAACTCCTGACGACAGGCTGCGGGCGGCGGCTCGGTAAGGGGTCGCGTAAGCGGAATCAGTTTGGCCGAAGGCCCATTCCCAGTCCAACCATCCCCAGCGATCATCGTTTGCGGGCCGCTGACTGCGCAGCAGTCGCGTTGCGCGCCGGTGGGTCGACCAGCGCTGCTGGGACTGAACCACCGCACGGCCCAGCTTCCACACAAGAAACATGCCGACAGGAACGAGGGGGAGTAGCACTCCGTACGCGAACACATCCCCCCAGCGCACTTCCCAAAATGAGTTCATGTCCTAATCCTCTCTGGCGGGTACGACAATTCGTAGATTCCGTGGACCACTCAACGCAGGGTGCTCGTGCGGTAGATGGGCCTTTGAGCGCCGTGACGGTCGCGGACACTCGGTTTAGCCGAAACGCAGCAGGTCGGTGACTCGCAGGTGCACGTAGACCCGTCCGGTAGGGCCGAAGTCGACGAGTTCGGGGTCGTTGTTGATCGTGTCGGCCACCTCCTGCGGCAACTCTTGAAAGGTGGTGATGCTCTGGACTTCCCCGGCGGCGATGAGCTTCTGAATGTAGCGGTGGACGTAGCGGGCCAGAGTATCCACGTGTTCCCAGAAGTCAATGCTGTAGCCGGTCACGGCCCGTAGCCTGTCGTGACGGATGTTGCAGACTCCGATGTAGGTGTGATGGTCATTGACGAAGCGGACGCGGGCAGTGGGCGCCACCCTGTCGTCGGTGGCGAGGCCTCCACCTTGTCCTCCGAATAGGGCGACGGTGGCGATGTAGGTGATGGTTGTCATGGGAGACTCCTTCGCAATCACTGTTGCCCATAGTCTACTTTCAATGTTGCCTATAGGCAACACTTGCGGCGCAACAGAGTTCACCAAATATCTTCTATGACAAGCCGTTTCAACCGATCAATCATTCTGAACCTACGCGGCAGCGCACCGAACGTGGTCCGGGCCTAGATTGACTGTCACATGACGTGTCAGCGCCGGAACCCGCGTCGCGACGGGCGGGGTTCCAGCCCGTCGAAAAGGTCGAACCAGGTCTCTGCATCCGGAATGTCGCCTAGCCAGACGGGCGCGTCGCCGGGGGAGAGGTGCCAGGTCAGGTGTCGGTTCCCGACGAGCGAATCGGTTGCCGACTCCCAGTCCGGGTCGCTGGCAGTCTCGGGCAGCGCCGATACTTCCTCTCCGTACTGGCCATCCATCCACATGGATTGGGCGGTCGCCACGGACAGCACCAGCGCAGCCTCCTCGGCCACACAACGCGGGTACGGTAGGCGGCCGGCTTCGAGGTCCAGGGCGAGGTCGTCGAAGGCGCGAGCCAGCTGACGCCGCCACGGCACCGTACATTCCCACGACGCTTCAGGGAAGCGGTCCAGAATCGACCACCAGCCCGAGGATTCCTTCACCGGCTGATCTCGGTGCTCCTCGATGTCGTCGTAGGTGTCATCGGCGTGCACCCAGAGGTAGGTCCGGAGCAGCTCGCGCTGGCGCGGGGTCAATCTGAGTCGAAAGGGTGCTACGTGACTCATCTTTCGCAATCCTGCCGATCGGCGCTCACGCTCGATTCACTCTCCTTGGATCTTCCTGGACCGAACTCGTCTCGGAACCACGGTGGTGTATGTGGCAGCGTCCTCGATATTGAGGCTGTGCTGCCACGCTTCGTCGGCATCATTGAACAGGGGAGAAGTGGTCGCAACACCACTCTCACGATCCACGCTGACAACCCAATATCCCGACCCCATGCTCGTACCTCACCGAAAAACCGTGGCGGTGAGATAAATTCGTCGAGCCTTCTCATCCGGCCCTAGACCATGCCGCTCGAAGAGCTCTCGGTCCAAGAGGTCTTCAATCGCAAGGAACAACTCGGCCGCGGCCTCCGCCTCATCGTCTCGCCGAGCGAAGCTTTCCGGATTGGTGTGCCCTTGATGCGCTCGACGACGCCACAGCGAGAGCGAAGCGTAGAGTCCGGCAGCCCTGGCGTACCAGACCTGCAGTTCGTCGTCGCTCATCTCAGCGACACGCTGCGCTGCGGCACGGTAGTCCCGAGCGGTTCGCGTCCGGCCCTGCAGCTCGTCCTGGTTGCGGTCCATCCCGTAATCTGCCCCGTTCGCTTCACTCACTGCCGCGCTCCGTTTCGCCGCGAGACTGCGCCCAACCGAGGCGGTCGAGCGGTGTGCCCGGCAGTGTGGCTGGTGTCGGTGTGTCGGCGATCGCCTTTTCGATAGCGGCCTCGATTGCCGTGCGGGGATAAGGCGGCGGCGCGTGCTCGTCGAACGCCCCCGGCCCGTAGGTTTCGGGGGCGCGGGTGACGGTGACTGTGACGGGCACCTTGAGTTCCAGGGCCGCCAGCTGGGTTTCGATGGCCTCAGTGAGCTGTGCGGCGTAGTCATCGTATTCGCGGTGCCACTGTTCTTCGAGCGCATCGATGACAGCCGAGATCGCATGCATTGCTTGTTCATAGGCGATTTCACCGGGGGTGGGGTCTCGGTAGGCTTCGGCCTCTGCCCAGAGCTCGGTCAGCAGGTCGACGTCGGCGGGGTCGCCTGTCCAGTCGGTGTAGCTGACGACCAGATAGCCGTTGTCGTCCACGTTGACCCAGTTGACGGCCGCGATGCGGGGATCGTCGGGGGAGAAGGGGCCCGGTGGAAGGTCGGTGGGCTGGGGGACATCGTTGGTGCGGGCGTCCACTTCCATTGCGGCGTCGTTGTAGTCGTCGTCGCTGGTATCGCCGAGGTAGCTCAGAATGCTTTCCACCCACAGCTCGATGACCACGGGTACGGTGCGGTGGCGCAGCAAGTCTTTGTCGTCGAATACTGTGGATTGCAGTGTCTGGCGGATTCGTTCGGCTTCCCACGAACCCGGTCGTCCAGCGAGGGCTTGTTCGATGCTTCCGGCGTTGGCCGCAGCGCCGGCCAACGCCAGGGTGACGAAAGCAGCCCAGTCGATCGGGACTGCGGCGCGGGGATCCGGATCGGCCTCCCACTGGCCTGTGTCGGTGCGCCGTGAGAGCTGGTTGGTCAGTCGCGTCGCCTCGGTCAGTACCGCGATGGCGTCGGCGAGGACCTCGTCGTGGGGTCGGGACTCGTGGGACTCGGCATCGAGGTAACCCGTGTCGAACAGTGCCGCGGAAAGGACTTCCCGATAGGGGCGGCCGATAACTCGGGCTGTGGCAACAAGATTGACGTGCTCCGGGAGCCGGCGGACGCCGTTGGTTCGCCATTTGCGCAGGTTCTCCCGCGTGACGCCGATCCGCCTGGCCAGCTCGGACTCATTGACGCCGTGTGCGCTCTTGTACCGGTCGATCAGTTCGACGAGACGAGAGGTTGCCATGTGGCCAAGTATTCTGCGAAAATTGAGGAGAGTCAAGCATCAGTTAGCATATTTGCCAACTGACAGTTGACATAACGGTCGTTATCGGCAAACGTCGAACATGGCCTATAGCGGTCAGTTTGGCAGCGCGAAAACTACCGTATTACTTGTTCTAGCAACACATTTAGGGATAGTGACCGTCCCATATCGTCGGCACTTCCGATCCCACATAGCAAACATATTACCCGTAAACGGCAGCTGCGCAATGAAATCGACCGGTAGAGAGTCCAGCGCGGACAGGACTTGGGCGCCGCTCACTTCTCGGCCGAACGGCCGTCAAAGTTGACGAATGAACACCCAGGACCCGGCTCCGGCCGGTACATCCGATCGGCGCACACATCGCAGTGAAATACCCGATGGATAGTCCCGCAACCACATGCCTGACTCCCGACCTGATAGGTGCCAGGCCCCAGCGGATGTCCGTAGCCGCAATATTCCGGCGGCCCCGGCTCCACCCAGCCACGACGTGTGCGTATCAGCCGATGCCCGCTCATCATACATACGTTCGAATTATCCATCGAGCGGGCCTACCATCCAAAGATGGTCCCCGTCCGGGCGGAAGTGTCACAGTGACAATTTCGGATCCACTGTCCCCCCTGGCTGGACTGCGGGTGTTTCCTACTCTTCCCAGGTTGTGAGGGGTGCGGCTACTTGTTTGGGCCACCGTAAGGGTGACTCGTCAACGGGGATTGCTTTAGCCACGATTGGGTCGTCACCAGGTTCGCCTGGAAAGCGTTCGAGCCAGAGGTATGCGGGCCGTATCTGGCCGTCTGCGTCGCGGATGGCCAGATACGCACGGCCTTTGGCGAGGCTAGCGTCGATGGCGACAGCGTCGGGATACTCTTCTTTCAACGCTGCTGCGAGCGATATCCGTGGACGAACGCCCGTCTCGCCCGTCTCAGTGCCCGGTATGGAATCCCACGGCATGCGGTCCTCCTAGCGCCGCGCTTCTCCGGTGATTTTCCGCCCTGAGCTTCTTCGTTGGCAATCCCCCGACAACCGCTATTCGCTCCAATTTGAGGCGCGGCGTGTGGCGCCAGAGTTCCATCGGACAAACAGCTGCTGGCGTCGGGTCACGATGACAGGTGGTCGCAACCCCCTGGACATGGGTCGGTGCGTTCGCCAATTCAACGCGTCGCGGGATTATTGTTGATCTGTGGACCTGGATCAGACCGCTGAGACTTTGGTGTCGCTCCTCAAGGAGTTGACCTCCGACGGCGATGTCGATGTCGCGCCGGCGCCCGCGGTTGCCGCAGGTGGGCCACCTCCGCGAGGGCTCGACGACGCCGCACAAACGGGTCAGTCTGCGGTGTGGCGTGATCATTTGTCTGGCTGGACTGGGGCGGGAGCCGAACAGTTCCGGGTGGTCGACGAGGATCTGGAACGCTTACGCCGGGAACGTGAGAGCACCGATCGTGAGCTGGCTGAGAGCCTTGAACAGGCACGCAGCGCAGCCCGCGGGAGTCTCGAACGGCTGCGTAGTCTTCAGGCGACCGTTGAGGCTGCACGGGCCGGAATGGGTCCGTCGTTGGACACTCAGGCTGGACGGCAGCAGTATGCGGAGTTGCTGGTTGGCGGGTTAGACGAGGTCGAGGCGATCCTTGCCCACGCGCAGGAGTCGCATGGACGTGCGGCCAGTGGATTCACCGATGTCGCGCAGCGTTACGGCAACGCCGCGGTGTAGGCGCTGTAGAACTCTGGGATCTGCCAGTTCAAGGTGCCTGTATCGGTGATATCGAGCTCCCAGCGCAGGTCGGTGGCGGCCTGGAGGGATGTTGTGATGCTGTCGGCGTAGTCGGGCGCCATGACGGGATCGGCCAGCACGCCGCGCACAGTCAGGTGCACGTGCTCGGGGGTGAGTCGTATTTCGATGTCGAGTCGCGGGTTGGCACCCATCTGTGTCAGTGCCTCGCAGGTGCTCTCTACGGCGGCGAACTGGCTGGGTCGACTCGGTGTGATGTGGAGGCGGCGAGGGCCACGCGCAGTATGTGTGGAGTGGCTGCTGGCTTCGACGATGAGTTCGCGCAGGCCGGGCGAGGGTGCCATGGTCGTCCGGACGATGCATCCGTTCTGGATGGTGTTGATCAGTTCGATTACCCATGAACCGAGCGGATTTGGAGTTGACGCTGGCTGCGGTGTCGAGTCGGGCGGCGTGGGCATCCTGCGTCGGCGCACCTCGGCCAGGGAGACCACTTGAGCGGGCCGGCGGGGTGCGTCGATGCTGTGTGGCTCGACGTGTTGGCTCCTGCGCGGGTGCATGGCTTGACGCTAGGCGGTCTTGGGCGTGTTCCGCTAAGGCCGTGAGCCGATTGTCCACGAACCTGGGTGGGCTGGTGGTTAGAGGTCGATATAGCGGCCTGAGTCGATGGGGCGGGCGCGCACGGCTGCCTTCATTCGTTGTTGGGCGCTGCGGGCGCGGCGCTGTTGTCGGTCTCGGGCCAGTTGGTCGGCGGACTGCGTGGTGTGCCGACCGTGCTGCCAGATTGGTGGCCAGGAGCCGAATTCTCCTGCATTCACACGGGTTTGGAGCTCGCTCCAGGGTGCAGTGTCCGGTCCGGCTTCGATGACGCATTGCTCGATGAAGTCAACCGTTGAGATCGCGCCGAATTCGGCGAGGTGAGCGGCCTTGTCGTCGGCCGACCAGCGCGGATCGATGTGGCTGAGTTCGACCTGGTTGTTCGCCGCCCAGGTGTTGGTTTTGCGGGCGATGGCAGGCAGGTCCCATTGCTGGGGATTTAGGGATGCGCGGCGAAGGAAGCTGGCGACGTCGTCGGTGGTGATCGGGGAGCGGTCGTCGGGAACGTCGGGGCTAGGCATTGGTGTCCTTCCTGTTGGATGTCGGGTGTTGCCTGCGGGGGTCAGAGGTCGAAAAGGGCCAGCTGCACGGGTTTGCCGCGGCGGCGTGGCGATCGTGTCGCTGCCCTGGATTGCTTGTGGGTGATGTGCTCAAGGGCGGCGGTGAGGATGGCGGCGGGGCAGGTGTCGAGTGTGGGGTTGTCTGCGATGGTTTGCCGCAGCGGCGGGGGCAGCATCGGTGAGTGGACGTGGCAGATCAGCGCTTCGGTGGGTTCGTCGCATCCGCCCACTCGGCAGGTGGTCGGTCGCTGAGTTGCGGGTTGGGACATGGTGGCTTCCTTGCGAGTTGTGGTGCGTCTCGGATCATGTGGTGGGCTGTCCGGCGTCGTTGCCGGCTTTAGATTTCATGGCCGAGGCTGGGGTCCTCGGGGCCTCGGTGGTAGTTCTGCAGGGCGATGCGTTCCTGTGCGGCGATGCGCCGGCGTAGGACGTCTGCGCTCGGGTAGCCGGACTCCTCCAGCACTGCTGGGGTGGGGTTGAGCAGCAGACTCCAGCCCGGGCGGCGGCCCCGCATGATCATGCGCTGTTCGGCCGCGCGGGCCTTCTCTTTGGCCTCGGGGCTGTCGGCGGCCAGGCGCAGCTCGAGGGTGAGTGCGGCGAGCTCGGCCTTGGCGGCGTCGAGCGACGCGGACTCCTCGAACGGCGCGGGTGGGTTCTCCAGCAGGTCATCGAGTTGCGTTTGGTCGCGCTGCATCTCAACGCGCAGGTTGGCTTGGTGAGCGGGCAGGCCGGCGTAAAGGTTTTCGAGGCGTTTGACCAGGCCGCGAGCTTTGGCCGCACCCGGCTCCCCCGGCGCGGCGGTGGCCAACAGTTCATCGGATTTCACTTCCGTAGACCGTGAGGTCACGTCGAGCTGGAGAATGAGCATGTCGTGCATCAGCGAGCGGGCGGCCCGTACCTCGATGCCGTTGACGGTGATGCCAACCGGTTCGAACACTGATGCGCCTTCTTTGAGGCGGGTGTAGGTGTGTCGGCATGCTGCGGCGACGGCGGCGGCCTGGTTACCTCGGTCGGTGTAGCTCTTCCCGTCGATGCTCAGCGGCGGTGGGGTGTCGCGGGCAGCGAGTTCTTCGGCCGCCTTCACCACAGGGTCGAGGCGTTCAATATTGTTGCGCTGGTTGGGAATGGAGCGTTCAAGCTGAGTGACCTGCCAGTCGCGTTGGCGTACGGTCTGGTTGTGCGAGCGCTCCAGGGCAGTGAGTCGACGCACCTCCTCGTCGAGTTCGACCTGGCGGAGGTAGCGGGGGTCGCCGGTGGCGATCGCCTTGGTTTCGGCTGCGGCGGAGCCGATGTCTCCCCCACTGAGGTCTTCGATTTCCAGATCGACGACTTCATTGCGGCGCATCTGTTCGATGAACAGCGATTTGGCTTGAACTTTCTGCCACATCACAGTGTCGTAGGTGCCTTCGGTGACATAGTTGAAGATGTCGAGCTCTTCGTTCTGGTTGCCTTGCCGAAGGCCGCGGCCTTCGCGCTGCTCGAGGTCGCATGGCCGCCACGGAACGTCGACGTGGTGAAGTGCCCGGAGCCTGGGCTGCACGTTGGTGCCAGTGCCCATCTTCTCAGTGCTGCCCAGAAGGACGGACACGTCACCGCGATTGCACTGGGCGAAAAGTGCTCGCAGTTCAGAGGGTTTGCGGGCTTCGTGAATGAATCGGATTGCCTCGGCAGGCATTCCGCGGGTGATCAGCTCCTCTTTGATCGCCTGATAGATGGTGAATTGGTTGGGGTCTTTGGAGGGTGTTCCGCGGTCGCAGAACACCACTTGTAGTGGACCGGTGCGTTGCAGGGGCGCGCCGGTGTCCTTGTCGTAGTACACCCGGTCGGCCAGTGGGGTGTGGACGCCCATGATGCGGTCGGCGACGGCTTCGGCGCGGCTGTGAGCGGGTTTGGGCAGGTGGGCCAGGCGCGGATCGAGTGAGACGTTGCGGCCGTCGTTGGCGATCTTGAGGACATTGTCGCGGCGCGGATTGCGGGCGTCGAGGTGTTCAGCGCGGTAGCCGAGGTCGCTGATGAAGTCGCTGACCTGGATGTCGGGTTGCAGGCTGACGATTTGGCGTTGTCCGGTGGCCAGTGTCGGCAATCTGACCGGCACCTGGTCTCGGGTGACGACGTCGGTGTAGGCCGAGGACAGCGCCAGCAGCTCGATGAGGTTGGTGAACTTTCCGACCCGGGTGACCGGTCTGAGTTTGGTTCCGGTGGCGTTGACCTCGACGGTGCTGACGGTGGTGGTGAATGCCGCGCCCCAGTCGCCGAGGTCTTCCACTCCGGCGTCGCGCAGCAGGTCTGGCCGCAGGTAGCTTTGCATGACCCACAACTCCCCCAACGAGTTGGCGATCGGGGTGCCGGTGGCGAAGGTGGCGACACGCTCGACCACCTTGTCATCGGGGATGCCGGCGGCCAGGGCTTCATCACGGCGCCGTTGGCGCAGGATCCGCAGTTTTAGCGTGAGATCCTCGGCGCGTTGCGAGGAGGCCGGGCACGACAGTTCCTCGATATTGCAGACCCGCTGCTTGTTTTTGAACATGTGGGCTTCGTCGATGAAAAGGTAGTCACAGCCGCTGTTTTCGAATCCGAGTCCTTGGTCTTTGCGACCCTGGTCGACGAGACGTTCCAATCGCTCTTGGGTTTGCTTGATGGCCAGCTCAATACGTTTGATGGTGCGGTCGGAGTCGGCGACCAGTAGTTGGCTGCGCAGCTCGGCGAGTTGTTCTGCGATGTAGTCGGACACGACGGTCGGGTCGACGCGGATCGCGGTGAATGCCGACTGCGGGATGATGACCAGATCCCATTCGCTGGCCGCGGATTGAGCGATGAAGCGGCGGCGTCCCTCGGCGTTGGTGGCTGATGATCCCAGCAAGACTCGGGCGGCGGGGTACCACTGGTTGGCTTCGCGGCCTACCTGCTCCACGATGTGGTTGGGTACCACGATCCAGGGTTGGCGCACGAGGCCGAGTCTGCGCAGTTCCATGGCGGCCATGAGCATGGTGCCGGTTTTGCCGGCGCCGACGACATGGTCGAGCAGTGTGGAGGGTTCGGCGATGATGCGGGCGACCGCGTCGCGCTGGTAGGGGTGGGGGGTGAAGTGATCAGATAGGCCGGGAAGGCGCAGTTTGGATCCGTCATAGCGGGGGGCGCGCAGTGAGTTGAATCGCTGGTTGTACTCGGCGACAAGGACTTCGGTGCGTTCCGGGTCGCTGAAGATCCAGCGGCGGAATTCCTCGGTGATCTTCTCGCACTTGCCTTGTGCGGCGAAGGTGCCTTCGGTGTCGAGGGCACCTTCTTCGGTGTAGAGGACGACGCTGCGGCTGTTGCAGATGGCATCAAGCAGGCTGACCGCGTCGCAGCGATCACGGTTCAGGCCCCAGGTTTCGGTCATGAGTCGGCCGTGTCGCTTGTATTTGGCGATGTCGATGGTCCAGCGTCCGCCGAGGTGTTCGGCGATGACGTCGGTGACGCCGAAGGTTTCCTCGGCGAACTGGGCGAGGTAGCGGGCGTCGACCCAGGGGGCGCCCGGGCGCACCGTGATTTCCTCGGCGGTGCGGTCGGGCGGGATCAGCTCGCGCAGTTTTTCGGCGTACGACGCGTAGACGGGATTGGTTTCGGCTGCTAGCGCGGCGTCGGTGTGCTTGCGGCGGACGTTGCCCGACAGGGCGGTTGAGGCCGGGATCAGCTCGTCGGGGTCGTCAAGGCTGGGATAGACCAGGCCGTCGATGAGGTCGCGGGCATCGGTGACAGGGACTTCCAGCAGACCGGCGATGTAGTCGAGGTCGATGCGCAAGTTGCGATCGAGGCTCATGGCGACAGCGTCTTCAGGGGTGTCGGCGTGCAGGCGTTCCGGGGCCGCGGTGAGCTGATCGGTGGAGAAGATGGGTGCCTTGGTGGCTTTCTCGGTGTCTTCGTCGAATTCCTCCAGCGAGGAGAGCACCGCCCAGCCGGGATCGTGGCGAATACCGCCGTCGAGGTGGCTGCGTTTGCGGTAGGGGGCGGGAGCTTCCCAGGCCGCTTCATCCCATTGGGCGAGCAGTTCGTCGGGGACGGTACCGCGATACGGTAGGCCGGGTTGTCCTTCTTTTTCTCTCCAACGAGTTTCGAGCGCGGCGACCTTGTCGTCGTGGCGTTGTTGAGTGATTTCTTTGGGATAGACCCAGGTGAATCGGTTGATCGGTCCGTGTTTGCTGACGTAGCGGTCGTAGAGGGTGTTCAGGTGTGCGCGCAGCTGGTCGCGTTCGGTGTGGGGTCGGCCTTGGCCTTGTGCCAGCATGAGGCTAGTGGCCACGTCACGAAGGGTGATCAGCTCGCGGGTTTCGGCCATCCGCGATTTCGGGGTGTTGTTGGGCGCCCAACGGTCGTCGCGGGTGCGGTACTCGATGCCTTTGGTCTCGGCGTTGTAGCGCAACGTGTACGGCGGGGTGTTCTCGCCGCGGTCGGCGGCAGTGATCAGTCCGGGATCGAAGGTGTCGGGCGAGACGACGGTGAGGTCCTCGGCGCGGGCGGTGAGTGCGTATCCGCGGTCCGCGGCCCGGTCGACGATGTCGGCGAGCGTGTCCCCGAGTTGTTCGGCCAGGGCCGCGCCGGTGGACCCGTCAACGGTCAGGGTGGGTGCGCCGTTGAGTCCTCGTCCCAGCTCCATGGCGCCCAGGACGCGGTCTGGGTGGGTGGCGAAGTAGGAGTTGACGAACGTGTCGGTGGGTTGGCCGTCCTCGTCGAGCATGGCTGCGGTGGTGGTGACCCATTCGGGCAGTTGCGCGGGCGCGGGTTGTTCGGGATCGCGGCGGCGCAGGATCAGCAGGTCGGTGACGACGTCGGTGCCGGCGACGCGGCTGAATGCTTTCGAGGGCAGGCGGACTGCGCCGATGAGGTCGGCGCGCTCGGCGATGGCGCGGCGGGCGGTGTCTTTGGCGGCGTCGAGGGTGTAGCGGGAGGTCAGGACGGTGACGTAGCCGCCGGGGGCGGTCAAGGCCAGGGCCTTGACGATGAAGTGATTGTGGATCGACAGGCGTAGCGGGTTGTGGCTGGGGTCGGTGATTGCGTATTTGCCGAAGGGCACGTTGCCGATGGTCAGGGCGAAGGAGTTCTCCGGGACGCGCGTGGCTTCGAATCCCTGGTGGCGGATTTGGGCCGAGGGGTAGAGGTGCGAGGCGATCGCGGCGGTGATCGCGTCGTTCTCGACGCCCACCATGACCGCGTTCGCGGGTGCGTGGTTGATGAATGTTCCGCTTCCGCAGCCGGGTTCGAGTACGCGGCCGCCACTGAACCCGGCCTGGGTCATGGCCTGCCAGATGGTCGCGGCCACAGCGGGATCGGTGTAGTGGGCGTTGAGGATTGAGGCCTCCGCCTGGCGGTACTGGTTGTCGGTGAGCAGTTCGCGCAGGCGTTGCCGCTCGTTGGCGAAGGTGTCGTTGCGGGGGTCGAAAACGGCGGGGACTGCGCCCCATCCTGACCAGGCTGCCAGCACAGATTGTTCTTCGGCGGTGGCGGGCCGCTGCGCGGTCTGTAGGACCTCGAGGAGTTCGATGGCCGCGATGTTGGCGTGCGCGCGGGCTTTAGCGCCCGTGGGGACTCGGGTATCGGTGCTAGGCGGGAAGTCAGTGGCCGTGCGGTAGCTATCGGGTACAGCTACGGGTGCGGAGGGTGCCTGGGCCTCGGCGTCATCGACGGTGCCTGAGATCGATGTGCTGGTGGTCGTCGTGTCGGCGGCTGTGTCCGCGGCGGGGACGATGGGGGCCGCAGTGGGGGCCTCTACGGGTTTGGTGACCGGTGGAAGTGCCTGGCCGCCAGGGTCGATGTCGCGGGGATCGGTGGGTTGATCGACAATTTCGTCGAACAGTGACGGTTGTGCGGTTACCTTTCGGGCAGACCGTCGTGGCGCAGATCGGCGAGGATCAGCGGGGCCAGTGTCGCGGCCAGCGGGTCGTCGGGATGGCTGGGCAGCGGCAGGTGTTCCTCGGCGCGGGCCGCCAGCAGGTAGCCCGCCTTGATCCGAAAGACCGCCGAGAAGCCCGGGGCCGGCCACACTGCCGCGACCAGGTCCTCGATCTGCTCGCTCGGCTCGAGGCGCAAGGCGCTGTGCGTCCATCGCTGCTGCCACGGCACCTGGAGGCGATCCGGCAGTGTCGTCTGTGACATCGGCGGCTCGCTCGACTCGTCGTCCTGCGGGATCTTCTCGTAGAGCTCCTGGCTGAGCACGATCTCCATCGCCTGTGCTCGCGTCGTGTTGAGCAGGCCCACCTTGGTCAGATAGTCCGGGTACTGGCTGTGCTCGGTCTGCCACTGGCGCACTGCCTGCTCGCCCATCTGCGCTGCCAACTCCCCCACCTGGCGACTGATGCGCGCCGCTTCGGACTCCAGGAACCGGTCCCGCTGCTGCGGGGTCCACTGGGGCGGCAACGTCAGGTGCTGGTCGTAGACGTTGTCCACGATCTCGCGAATCTCCGGGCTGGTCACCGCTGCCTTCCCCGTCGAGGATGCTGAACAGATCCGGCTGGTTAGGATCTGATGCGCGCTTGCCTGCCATATTGTCCTCTCCTGGGTGGTGGTGTCGGGATCTGGGTAACCGAGGGCAGTGAGAAAGTGCCGCCAGTTGCGTTCCGCGAGGGCTTTGCGGCGGGCCCGGGCGGCCGCCGCGCGGGACTGCTGAGGTGTCACCACGGCGTCCGGACGGATCCGGCCGGGTTTGTCGCGCGGACCATGACTCTGGTGACGCTTCGGCGCTGTCGTGTGTCCATGCACCGCAGTCGAGCAAGTGCGGTGCGCATCGGCTCGCTGGTTCGGCGCTGGCTGCATGCACTTTGGGCGTCGTCCCAGGCCATATCGTCGCGTTCGGCGCCGTGAAGCGCTGCGCTGGTGGTGTGCACCCAGTGCGTCCCGTGGCCGCCGCCGACCGCCGAGGCGGCGAGAATGAGGCTGGCCAGCGGCTCCAGAGCGATGGAGCACCACAGCCTGCTGCCGGGATCGGAGATGGTTGTGCGGGTGAGCAGTTGGTCTGCCAGGCGGATCGCGTCAGCGGGGGCAACGACGCGCGAGAGTGGGTCGCGGCGCAGGACGAGAAGCAGCCGCCGGCAGGTCGTGCGTGGCGCCATGGTGAGGGTGTCGGTATTCATCGGTCGTCCTTCCTGGGTGGTGGATGCGGCGCCGGGTCAACGCCGGCGGTGGGTTCGCTACATTTGCCGCGCTGCACGGGGTGTGCTGCCGTCACGGCCGCAGTCGTCGACCCGGGCCAAGTGCAGGTCCAGAGCAGCCGCGATGAGAGCACCCGCTTTTACGAGATCACTGATCGGTTCGCCAACGGGTTGGAAGGTCTCTTGGTCGAAAGGCCACAGGGTGGGCGAGGTATACATGTACGCCGCGGCGGCGGCCACCAAGCTGGTAGCGGTGCACACTTCACCGAGGTCCTGCGGTGGGCGCGTTGCGTCGTGGCAGATGAAGAGCTGCTCAGCAGCGATGAGCTCGACGGCGGTCGGGCGAGGTGCGATGTTGGTGGTGTCGGTGATCATCTGCGGTCTCACGTTGGTCTGCATGATTTCTCCTGTGTTTCGCCCACGATTGGTTGTTGTGCTCTGTTGAGGGGCAGCCGACTACCTGTAGATCAGTGATATTGGGAACGACCCGGGCGTGCTTTCTTCGACGTTGTCGCCGCTGTCGGTGTCAATCCAGAAGCGCCACTCCGGCTTCGGCGCGATCAAGACCGCCCATCGGTGGTGTACGTCGTCGGCGGTGAGCTGGGCATCCTCGGCGTCCCGCCCGTACAGCTGGATGTCGAATTCGTTTGCCTGCCTGGCGAATTCTTCGTCTCTGTCGTGGCCGTAGGTGTAGAGCATGTCGCCGTATTCGTGCTCGATGAACATGTAGCGATGCTCGGCGTCGTACTGCGTGTCGAAGTCCTCTGCGGTCAGCGGCGGGTGAACTGCGGTCATGGTGTTGTCTCCTGTGGTGGTTGTGAGATGTTGGTGAGTTAGAGCGTTGGTGAGGGCAGATCCGGCATGTCTTCGTCGGTGCGCCAGTTCCATATCGGCAAGCCGGCTATCGAGTCGTCGCCATCTGCATCACCGGTGGGACGGTCGATGAACGCGGCGACGGCCGGAGTGGTGTCGGTGAGTATCAGTGAGGCCATGGCTGTTGCGCTGCCGTTGTACGACAGCACTTTCCGGAATGAGCGCTCCTGCTCGATGGCGGTGTTGAGCAGGGTGCGGTCGGCGTCGCCGGTGAACGGGATCCAGTTGTGATCGGTGGTGATCAACGACAGTTGTTCGACGTTGGCGTATCCGGCGCGCGACACTGAGAATGTGCAGATCGCTAGCAGTCGCACCTCGCCGGCTTCGGCCATCTGCCAGTGTTCGAGTTCGGTGGCGAATCGTTTGGTGAACTTGCGGTGCAGGTCTTCATCGAGAAACCAGGGGTGTCCGGGCTGGTGCCGGATCTGCATCTTGTATCCGTGGTTGGCGGGCTCGATTGCCTTGATTTCGCCGACCCCGATGAGCAATTTGGTGGTCTTCCCGGGCTGACGTCGAGCCGGAGCCCATGCCTTGATCCGGCGCTGCTCGATCTCGGTTTTACGTGCGGCCGAGAACGGCTCGGGGACGAACAAGGATGGGGCGAGGGGGTTCTTCCGGACGAGTTTGCCGTCCACGGCTGCCCGCAGGCGTTGGTGAACGACCGCCCAGGAGCGGTGGCCGGTGAAAGCGGCGTGCCAGGTGGTCAGTTCTGCTTCGTCCCACAAGTAGTGCAGCACAGCAAGCAGCGAGAGCTTGTTGCCGTCGCTTTGGACGGTGTCTGACGGTGAATAGGACGGTTCAGGGGCAGAGCGGTTCCCGGCCTTGGACAGTGAGAAGCCCAGCCGGAGGGCTGTGGTGCCGTCGGCGGGGTTGTCCACGATTGATTGGTCGGCAACGGCGCCGTAGCCGGAGAGTTCGTCGGGAGGCAGCCACGACCGGCACCGATGATCGTGCGCGGCGGCGGTTCCGGGCATGCGTTTGACGATGAGGTCGTGCCCGGCAGCGGCGATGTACATTTCGACCCCTGGGGGCCGGCAGAGGCACAGAGGTCGGTGCCGGGCGGCTTTCGCTCGGCTCAGTGCCTGTTGGGCGTCCGGAGTGTGGACATCGTCGACGACGTCGCCGTCGACAAAGAACGGGGTCGGGATCGCCATCGGTTCTGCTCTCCGTTTCGAATCGGGACTGCTAGGTCGCCAAACTCATGCGCGACGCAGCTCGTCGTGGTCAGTTGGTTCTGGCGCGGCGTGGTCGCGAAAGTAGGTGGCGACGTCGGTCCGCGCGGTGTTGTCCTCAATTCCGGCCAGCGACAACAGCAGCCCGCGGCGCAGTGTGGCAGGGAGGCGATCCCAGCACATGTCGCACGGGTGGTCGGCGTCGTTGACTGTCCGTCCGCAGCCCCCAGGGCACGGTGGGGCGGTCTTTTCCTGCTGGGCCGCAAAGGCCGCCTGGTCAGAATTGGGCACTCTGACGAAGCGCCAGCGGCTAGTCCAGCGGATCGGATGTCCGCAGATGAGGCAGGGCGAAGTGTCGGGGACCACGGCGGTGACAGGCATCGGTCAGACCTCCTGAGGGTGAACGTCGTTGTTGGATAGCGACGTTGGTGTTCCGGCAAAATCTGGGCAGTCCAGCTGCAGGCACATTTGGTCGAGTCGGCGGGCCGCGGTTTCGCAGTGGCGTTCATCGAGCTCGACGCCGATCGCGTGGCGGCCGAGGTTGCGCGCTGCTACCAGGGTTGTTCCGGAGCCTGCGAACGGGTCGGCGACAACGCCAGATGGGGCCAATAGCAGGAGCTGCTCGAGCAGATCGAGGGGCTTGGCATGGGGATGGCTGTAGCGGTAGGCCGGTGAGGACGGACCGGCTACCCACGACCGGCTGGTCAGCACGCTGGTGCGCCCGCCGACCGCTGCGGGCCAGGGACCGGTGAGGTAGACGGCCTCGACGTCGCGGCGGAATCCGCCTCGGGCGCCGCGTATTCCCGCATCGGCTGCTTTGGCATATATGAGGCACTGGACCGCGTTGCGCGGCTGCGCTACCAGCAAGTCGCCGAACACCATGCCTGGCCGGGGCCCCCACGCTGTCAACGCTGCATCGCGGGTGCTGGTGTCGCGGTCACCGGCGATACCGCCGTGGCACCGGCGTGCACGACCGTCGCCATCGGCGTTGGTCAGTCCGCTTCCCGAACGCCAGCGGCGCCCATAGGGCGGATCGGTGACCAGTAGGTCGGCGGTGAGCCACTCGGTGAATTCCTGTGCGTCACCGTGATACAGGGTCACGTAGTCGTCTTGGTAGTACGGCTCAGCCATGGTGGCGCCCAGCTGTCGAGGAGCATCCGCGTCGTTGAGTGAAGTACATGTCTCTACTGGCGGGTGCACTGGTAGGGGCGGGCGCGGTATTCGGCAGTGGGTGCTGATGCGCCCCGTCGTTGGCGCCGGGCCGGATGCGTTGCCAATAGATTTCGGTGGTGCAGTCATTGGTGAGCCTCTGGATGTGGCCGCGGCTGTGAAGCGTGCACAGGGTGCGGTAGACCTGCTCAGCGACCAACTGAGTGGCGCGGTCCTTGTTGGTCCGACGACGAATAGCACTGGTACCCAAGGACTCGGCGGCATTGGACAGGACGGCGAGTATCTGCTTGTGCCGTTCATTGAGCGAGTGCCGTGGATTTGTGGTCATCGCGGCCACCGACTGGGTCGCGGCGGCGCCACCCGGATCAAACCACGCAGGCGGCTGGCGCGAACACCGCTTCCTCCGTAGCGTGTCCGGCGTCCGTTGAGCGGTGTGGGCAGCGTTGAGGTAGCGGCCGCTGCGTACCCGGCGATCCCGGCCGCCACGCCCACCGCCGCCACGGGCGCGACCACACCCATCCGGCGGCCGGGATGGTTGGTCGACGGGGTGATGCTGATGGGGTTAGGCATCGGATTCTCTTCTCTTGATGGTGGTTTCGCTATGTGTGTGGGTGAAAGTGCTCGGCCTCGTTGTCCGAAGGCCGTTGGCGCGCCCCACCTTGGATCTGGAGGTCCGGATAGGCGATCCGGGTGATCGCCGCCGCGCACAACGTCAGCAAGTCACCATGTGACATGCTGACCAGCCCTGTGGCGAGCTCACGGAAGAAATGTCGCTCAGGAGCCAGCAGTGGGTTCGGTGCCGACGCGCAATGCTCGCGGATACCGCCGATCAGCTGGTCGACCATCTCACCGCCGATCTCACTGATGTGATCCACCATGCTCATCGGAATTCCTTTCCCCACCTCGGAGCCGACGTGCGCGATACTCCCGGGGTGCCCTTGTTCAGGGTTTCGGTGATCATCTGCCGGGTGGGGAGACGGTCGCTCATCATTGGTCACCGCTCGAGGTCACAGAGTTGAACGTTGGGCCATTCACGTAGCCCGCGGGCTCCGTTCGTGAAGTCGTCCTTGGACGATTCGACGACGACGGCGAATCCCGCGCGGGGCGCGGCAGTGATCAGCGAAGCGACCTGGTTGGTCTTGCTTGGGGGGGTCTGTCCGGTGATGTTGGTCATCTCGATCCTCTCTGGGGATTCCGGTTGTTCTGGGGGTGTCGACGTGTCGGGTTCGTTAGTCGGTGTCGATGACGTCGAGTTCTTCGAGCAGGTCGTTGTCTATTTCTTGTTGCAGTGCGGGGACGAACTGGCCGAGGATCACGCTGCGGTTGAGATGTCTGGTTCCTGCCAGAAGCCGACGCCGGGCGTTGGTGTCATCGACCGCGCCGGCGCCGACGATGATGGCCCGTGCCCGATCGCAGAGTTCCTCGGCGATCGCCCACAGCATTTCGACGTTAGGACTGGGGCTGTGTTTGCTCGCGTCGTCGATCTGTGTCTGCAGACGGTCGAGCCGCGCCTGGTCGGCCTGGATATCGACGAGCAGCAGGTGCGCGTACAGATCACGGAACGCCTCTGTGCGCGACACCATGTGGGGCTCAACGGCAGAGCCGATGTTCAACTGTGCAGGCCCCGGGGTTTCCTCGTGCAGGCTGGCGTTGGCGGCGTAAAGCCACGCCAGGTTTAGGTCGGTGATTCGTGCTGGCCGGATCATGATGTGCGTCCCGTGTCAGAAGTGTTCATCTCGGTCTCCGATGCGTGTGGTGGCAGGGTGTGTCAGCGTTCGTCTTGACCGGACAGCCAGGGAGCTATTGCCGCGTGCATCGTGTGGATGACCGGTTGGCGCTGACGCGCGGGCAGCTGCGCGATCCGAAGGAGCTGCCCTGGGAGAGCAGTGTCGCCCTGGTCCCAAATCCTGGCGGCCTGCTGCCAGCCGGGCACCGTGGTGGGCGCCTCGACGTTGACCAATGCGCGCCACGTCCACTGAATGCCGTTGCCGGCGCCGCGCTGTTGGGATGCCGCGTAGAGCAGCTCAGCCAACGGCCTGACGGCAACGTAGATCCACATGTGGTGGTCGTTGGTGTCCCGGCGCGACACAGGATCAAGCAGAGCAAGGGCGGTGTCGAGAGCATCGCTCGTTGATCCGATGGCCCTGGTTGGGTCATCCCCGAGCCGGCGGACGAGATGTTGGCGGCTCAGCTCGCGCCGCGTCTGATCCAGGAGATGCCGCACCGTGGCAAGCATGGTGCGCCCGAGTGCGAACTTGTCCTTGACGATGGTTGCTTGCATTGTGTCTCAGTGCCTTTCAGTTAGGTGGGAAATCTGCTGACAGCTGATTGTGGGCGTGCTGCACTGGCGGGGGCGGGTCATGATGCCTCCTCCCCCAGTGCGTCGAGCAGGGTCGGCGGGGCGATAATCTGGTCGGCGCTCGGGGGTGCAGGCGTGTTCGCCGGGGTGGTGGCGGCATAGTGGAAGTCCAGCGCGGCGTCGCGCAGGCGGGTGCGCAGCGCGAGATCGAGATAGTCGGCCTTGATGTCGATGCCGATATAGCGGCGGCCGCCGCGTTGAGCGGCGAGTCCGGTAGTTCCTACCCCGTTGCAGGGGTCCAGTACAGTACCGCCGGGTTTGCATCCGGCCATCACGCACCTTTGAGCCAGTGTCGGTGGCATGACAGCGAAATGTGCGTGCGGGAAGGGGATGGTGGCGATCGACCAAACATCGCCGGGGTTGCGGCCGCGTGGATGGTTCATTTGGTCCAGGCGCATCGTTTCTCGCTGCCCGGCGTTCATGTATGGCTTGCCTTCGCGTGCAGCACGCCCGGTTGGCGATCGGTGAGCGGCCGTCCGCTTCACGCTGCTGTGGGCGTGAGGTTCCCGGATGGCGTCGAGGTCGAACCAATAGGTCGGCGATTTGCTGAACAGGAACACATATTCGTGTCGCGAGGACGGCCTGTCGGTGACGCTTTCCGGTTTGGCGCAAGGCTTTTCCCAGACAATGTCGCGGCGCAGGATCCAGCCGTCGTCTTGAAGCGCGAACGCGACCCTCCATGGGATGCCGAGGAGCTGCTTTCTGCCGAGCGTGGCGGTGGTGTTGGTGCGTCGCGGCATGACGTGGGGGCGGCTGCGCCCTGATGTCGGTCCTGCTGAGGCGTCAGCGCGGGCGCTGTAGGTATCGCCGAGGTTGAGCCACAGAGTGCCGTCGTCCGTGAGAACGCGTCGCAGCTCGGTGAACAGGTCTCGCAGGTTGCTGACGTAGTCGGCCGGGGTGGGCTCCAGGCCGTATTGTCCGTCGCTGCCGTAGTCGCGAAGGTTGTAGTAGGGCGGACTGCTGACGATGCAATCGGCTGAGCCACTTGGTAATTGACGTGCCACGTCTAGCGCTTTGCCGTGGTAGAGCGTGACCTGCTCATCGCAGAAATAGGGAGTCAGCGGCAGGCTGTTGGTGGGGCCGTCACCGTGGATGTGAGTCATCGGATCACCATGCGGTCCGGTGCATGTGGCGGCGGCGACGTGCTGTGAGTAGCAGCGCAAGGTTGTCTGCGGCCGGGGCATGGGATGCGGGGGCGACCGGTCGGGACTGGACGGTTCGGGTGTTGTTGCAGGTGGTGGTCATGATGGCTTCCCTTTCACCGATGCACGTCACGATGACGTGGCGATGTCGTTGATGGTGTGCAGGACGGCGTTGCCGACGATTGAGGCGGCTTCCTGTAGCAGCATGTGTCCGGCCGCGGGCAGGTGGATGTGGGTGGCACCGACGATGCCTGCGGCCATTTCCTCGGAGTGCGCTGGCGGCGTGAGGAGGTCTGCTCCCCCGCTGATTACGGTGGTAGCGGCGGAGATGGTTGGCAGTACCTGACGTTCGTCGAAGGTCTTGAGTGAGTGCAGGAATCCAAGGGCTGTGGCCATGGGGGTCGACCGAAATGCTTGGCTCAGCGACGCGGAGACTGTCTTGTCATGGGTGACGAACTCGCACAGCGGGCGGGCGAGGCTGCGCATGACGCGTTCGCTAAGCATGTGCGGCGCGTGCCGGGCGAGAGCCATTGCGGTGTCGATACCGGGCATGGCCAGGAGTCGGGCCAAGCCGTGCTCGGTGAGGTTGCCAGCCCAGGTGGCCACAAGGACGAGCCCATCGGGGCGGACAGGTTGCTGTTCGACGGGCCGCGCAAGGTATTTCAGCGCCGTTACTCCTCCCATGCTGTGACAGGCCAGGATGAGAGGGCCGCTGACCTGCAGAGCCGTGAGGACTTCGGCGAGGTCCTGGGCGAGACGCTCGGGTGTGTAGGTGTGCAGTGGTGCGCCGTCAGATCGTCCGTGGCCACGATTGTCGTACTGGATGACTCTGATGCCAGGGCGACGGAAACGCTGCGCTGGGCGGTACCAGGATTGGCGGGTCAGACACAAGCCGTGCAGGGGAACGACGGTGTGGGTGACGGGCGAGGTTGGGTGCAGGTCCGACACGCTGAGGGCGACACCGTCGCTGGTGATCACGGTTCGGCGTTGCGCCGGCTGGTGGCGGGTGGGTGTCGCCGCGTCGCCGATCGCCAGCGCTGTGAGAGGGCTCATGGGTGTGCCTCGCTTCCGTTTTCGTCGCAGCCCCCGGCGCCGAATTGTCGCCAGGGCACAAATCGGAGCAGGCCGAGCGATGCGCCCGGGCACCAGAAGCCCCATTCCCGCACCCTCGGACCGGTGATGATGATTGAGACGCAGGGAATTTCGTGTCCAGCGCTGTCGCGAAGTAGACGCACACTGTGGCGGTGGGTAGCGCGGCGAACCACCAGACTCCCCCGCCCTCTGGCGACGGTCCGAGTCGGCTCGACTTCGTCGTACGCGCCGCGGATCAGCAGCGACACGAAGCCCCAGGGATGGTCATGGCAGGTCGGGTCGTCAGATGCGATGAACTTGTGCAAGTAGATGTTGCAGAGCCGATTCCGGGGAATGGCATACCAACGCTGCAGATAGGTCGCGCCGTGGTTGGTGATGACCTGGTGAGGCTGGCCGCTGAGCAGGACTCGCAGCCATCCACCTTGGCGAGGCACACTAAGCGTCGCGCTCATGTCAGCCTCGCAGCGTTCCTACGAGCTCGACGGCGACCATCGGTGATTCGGCTACCGGATGAGAGACCGTCACGATTGTGTCGACCAGAACGATCATGACCAGCGCCATCACGAGTCCCGCGATGATTCCGACCACGAACCAGAAGACGCTGTTGCGCGTCGACGAGGCAGCGGAGGCGGCTTTCAGTGCGGCCATCGCGGATTCGTGTGCGCTGTCGGCGCTGATGCCGGCCGTGTCGGCGCAAACGGCGGCCGTGTCAGCACAAATACGGGCCAGTGCCTCGGGATGCACGCTGTCATTGCGTGTCTCCCGGGCGAAATCGCCGGGGAGGTCGATGTCGTCATCGCTGCCGTGCAGTGTGCTCATTGACTGGCTTCTTCCGTGATCTGTGCGGTTAACGTGCGAAGTTGTCGGGCGGCGCGTCGTTCTGATGCAGTGCGGCGGGAAGAGGCAGGCCGGAGTAGGTACCTACGGCAGCGGTGGAGGGTGAGGCGCTGACCGATCCGGGCCCCCGCAGGCCGACGCAGGACAATGTGAGCCCAGCAATGACCAGTGCCGCGTAGAGGATCACGATGACGACAGCGGCAGCGTGATTGGCGCCGGATGGGCTGGTGTTCATGGTGCTTGAGTCAGTGATGACGGTGGGCACGGAAAGCTCCTTCGCATCCGGTGGACGTGATGTCAGCAGTCGCCGGGCTGTTGAAAGCCCGTTCGAGGTCGTCGATCTCGGCGTCGTCGTCACTGGGAGCGACCGACCACGTGACTACGCGACCGACTGCGACGTGTCGAACAACTTTGTCGCTGTGCACAAGTCGGCACAGCGCGCGGTAGATGCGTTCCTGCGTCGGTGGGTACGATCGCTGCGCGCCAGGCGCCAGTGGCTGGTGGGGTGCGTTGGTCCGCAGCTCCGTGGTGCTCATCGGCCGACCGGCTGAGCGGAGCTGGGCAAGAAGGTCATCGCGCAGAATGGCGTTGACTTTGCGGTCAAAGGTGTGGTCAGGCACTGTATTTCACCTGATTCGTGCTGTGTTGAACATCAGGTGTGAGTGGGTTCCTGGACGGCATGCTTGCTGCCAGGGCATCTATCGAGATGGCAAAGCCCATCCGACGCTGGTGCTCCTGTGCTGTGAATTCCTGTGCGGCGACAATCCCCAGGCGGTCGCGCGCTTCGATCAAGCGTTGAGGCTCGAACTGCCGTCCCGGCAAGTACACCCCCGCCCAGATGCCATCGGTAGCGCCGAAATCCAGGGCGTTGCGAGCACATTGAGTTTGCGCTGGGCAGTTGAAGCAGATCCGGACTTTTTGAGCGATGTGGACCTTGTGAACGGCGAACCAGTCGTCGGGGTCGTCGTGGCGGCACAGGCCGACCTCGTGCGGTGAGCATTCACGCGGCGACTGCACGTCGGTGTGGGTGTCAACGCGTGTGTCGGGTGTCTCCATGTCAACTCCTCAACTCAAAATCGTGATGATTGACTTAGCTCATGTCTATCACAACCATAGTTGATTTTCTACACATCATGTTGACTACATTCGATCAACTGGCTCGACCGGGTCAGATGCACCCGTGAGCGGGTCCAACACCGACCCGCGCGCCCGGCCGCCAATTAGCGCTGAGCTGTGAGATCTCAGAGTCACCGAGTCTGGTGCGAGCGGCGATGCCAGGCGGGATCGGCGGCATGACCGAGGCCGGAAGGGCTCACTCCGCATCGCAGCTAGTGCAGCTGTACGCGGCAACGCTCAACTGCGGTCAAGTTAAGTCTGTACTGCTCAAGCGTCGGGTTTGCCCATCTTTGGTCACGGAAGTTCTATAATCTGATGTCACGTGTGTGCATAACGCTGACGAAATGCCAGGGGAAAGGCGGGTAGAAACCTATGGGTCGATCGGACTCCCCCGTCGATCCTGACATCGCGCGGGTCGGGCGAGCTGTCACGGCTCGACGCCTAGAACAGGGCATGGAGACCCAGAAAGACCTCGCCGCCCGAGCGGGTGTGGCCCTGAACACCGCGGCGTTCCTGGAGCGCGGGCGCACCTTCCCCCGGCAGGCCAACGCTCGCAAGATCGAGCTCGCGCTCGAGTGGCCCCCGGGAACACTCGAGTCGCTTCTGCGCGAGCAGGATGAGCAAGATCGCCCGCAACCGGAGGCTGCGGCCGTGCCCACGGTCGCTGCGGGCCCACCGCGGGTCAGTACGAGCACCAACAGTCACACGCTCGCCATCGCGCGCGCTGTGGTGGCCGTAGCTACCACAGCGATGGACAGTCTGCTGCGCCACGCGGATGACGATCCCGCGGCCCATCGCGCACTCGAAGAACTCGACCATCACCTGCTGGCGTTGGAAACAGTCATCGCGGCCAGCCTTCCCCATGCCGGCGGTGCGTTCGACGAAACCCAAGAGGCTGTCACAGATGTCCATCGACAGCGGGAAGCTTTGAAGGCCGATCGCCGCTGATGAAGGTGACTTTTATGCTGCAACGGGCCGACGCGCTACGTACGCAGCAGGCATCGGCGAGACTTTCACGACATCACCCGTTTGGGGTGCATGCACAACCTCGGTCGGGCTGATCGCCATCATCACGTGGCCCGGGCCTTCTGCATCCCAGGTGTAGCCCGGCCCCTTCGGGAAGATCAGATCCCCCGCCTGCACCTGACCTGGTGGCACCCCAACTCCCTGGGTGACTTGGGTGTAGGTATTCGGGCCGAGGGTTACCCCGGCCTGTCGCCAGGCCCACTGTGTGAGACCAGAGCAGTCAAAGTTGTTGGGGCCCTTTGCTCCCCACACATAGGCCGTGCCACGCTTGCTCAATGCTGACTTCACCGCAGTCTGGGCCAATGGTCCGCCACCGACCGTTGCGGCTGGCGCGAGAGGCCCATTCAACATGCGGTTGTTGGGTCGGGTGAAGGCGGACAGGTTGGGGATCAGACCCGACCCACCGAGGCTGGACAGTCCCCCTCCCCCACCGCCACCACTCATCATCGGCAACCCGGTCGGCATCCCCATCCCGGGCATGCCACCACCACCCATCCCCCGCGCCGGCATCCCATAACCACCACTGGAGTTCCGAATCGCATTCGCCAACAACGCATTACGCTGCTCAGAAACACGCAGCAAATCCTTCGCCCGATCCAACTGCGACCGCAAATGCTCCACCATCTGCGTCTTCCCAGCCGGCGTATCAGTACTAGGCGCGATAGCCGTCACCCCACGACGGGTGTCATCAACCACCCCATCCATACCGGAGCGGCCAGACTGCGAATTACGCGCCGCACCATCAAACCCCGACGCCGTCCCCCGATCAGCGCCAATCACATTGTCCAACGCCGCCACGCGACCACCAGACTGCGCATGCTGCGTCGAAGAACTCGCACCACCCCAACCCTTAAGCACATCACCGGCCTGGGCCAAACCGTCCCGGCCCACACCCAGCCCCGCCGTCGAGGACCAACCACCCGACACCGCCGCCGGCCCATACAACCCACGCGCATCACCGAGCACCTGCCCAGCCTCAGCAACCAGCGCATCCAGCGACATGCCCCGCAGTATCACCCACTCCCCCACCCCACCGCTAAGCCCCAACCCCAAATCGGCGGAACATGGGCGGGCATCCGATCATTGCCGTCTGTCACTACCCATTTTCGCTGCGCAAAAGCAGGTGTCTACTTGATGGGGCGTGTACGTGAGCGACGTGCAGGTCGAATCACCAGTGTTGCGCGCTGTGCCTCTACGCTGGGCGGCGTGTTGCTGGTGAAAGCCCGATGGGCATGTGTGGCGGCGGCGTGTATAGCGTCGCTGAGTGGTTGCGAGGGCAGTCCAGCACCCGTGACCACAACGGTCACGGTGACGGTAACTCCACGGCACGAAGCTGCGCAGGCACCGATTGAATTGCCCAGAGGATCGATCCTCGACACCCGCGCCGTCAACGACTACAGCGGCGCCTGGGAGGACATGTGGCAGGTGCCGCACGCGGGCCCCGACGCGATGAGCACCGACGCAATCATCAAGTTTCTACAGGCTGAACTACCGGGCGGACGACCTTTCGACATTCCGGGTTCAAACCTTCAGTGGTGTCGCGGAGACAAGGACTACTGGTCATGGCAGAAGCCGAAGGGCTCCGGCCCGTCCAACGAACCAAACGTCGTCGATCGGCTGTTCGTCCAGGTTTATGCGGGCCAGTACATACGAATACAGCGTGATCAGAACCGGCCGCTCGACTGCGACGGTGACGGCAAGCCCGACGAATAACACTGCGGCGGCGAGCGATACGGCCATCAACATGGCGGCGGCGGCATGGGCGCGCCGTCTGCCTCAGTAGCCCTTCGGAGGGCGCGTCGGATCGGCCTGCTGGATCTTGGCGGCCAGGTCGTGTCCGTCGGCGGATACGTGGTAACGACCCATCGCGTAGTTGACGAATGCGGCGCTCTGGGCGACGTTGTCGTGACGGTCATGCGCGGTCCCCGGTTCGTGGTAGGCGTCGAAGGTTGTGCCCTTGAACTGCAGTGTGCCGACCGTGGCGTCACCAGCCCGAGCGTTAGAGTCCCAGTTGTTCACCGCGCGGTTGTTGAAGTCGGACTCGCGGTCAGCGACGACCATCATGCCGTTCTCCCAAAAGGCACGCGCTCGTGGATCAGTGATGCCTTTGATATCCAGCGCCCGACGAATGGCCCCACGAAACGCGTCAGCTCCAGGCCCGGAAGGCACTGGCGTGTGTAGCGTTAGCGGAGAGCTTTTCTGGCCCGACCTGTTGGGTCGGGTGAAGGCGGACAGGTTGGGGATCAGACCCGACCCACCGAGGCTGGACAGTCCCCCTCCCCCACCGCCACCACTCATCATCGGCAACCCGGTCGGCATCCCCATCCCGGGCATGCCACCACCACCCATCCCCCGCGCCGGCATCCCATAACCACCACTGGAGTTCCGAATCGCATTCGCCAACAACGCATTACGCTGCTCAGAAACACGCAGCAAATCCTTCGCCCGATCCAACTGCGACCGCAAATGCTCCACCATCTGCGTCTTCCCAGCCGGCGTATCAGTACTAGGCGCGATAGCCGTCACCCCACGACGGGTGTCATCAACCACCCCATCCATACCGGAGCGGCCAGACTGCGAATTACGCGCCGCACCATCAAACCCCGACGCCGTCCCCCGATCAGCGCCAATCACATTGTCCAACGCCGCCACGCGACCACCAGACTGCGCATGCTGCGTCGAAGAACTCGCACCACCCCAACCCTTAAGCACATCACCGGCCTGGGCCAAACCGTCCCGGCCCACACCCAGCCCCGCCGTCGAGGACCAACCACCCGACACCGCCGCCGGCCCATACAACCCACGCGCATCACCGAGCACCTGCCCAGCCTCAGCAACCAGCGCATCCAGCGACATGCCCCGCAGTATCACCCACACCCCCACCCCACCGCTAAGCCCCAACCCCACATCCGGCTGACGACAAAGCGCCCCAGGTCGAAGGCCTGGGGCGCTTTGTTAGGAGTGCGGGGCGGCGGGTCCCCTGCTGTGTCGGGAGGAGGGTCGTTCAGACGACCTTTTCCTTCTTTCCCGGCAGATAGCTGTTGAGTATCGGCGCGATCCACGTGGAGCGGGTCTCAAAGCCGAGCTTCTCGCCAATCTCGTCGATCTTGGCCTCTTGCTCCTCGGTGAGGCTGAATGCGATCTGCGAACTGCCGCCACCGAGGTAGCGGACCGACGAGGGGTCGGCCGGGAACAGATCGCTCACTGGAGCCGTCGAGTACCTCGACTCGTTGATGATCGTGTCGAGCTCGTTGGCTTTGTGCTTGGCGCTGATGGCTTCCAGGATGACCTGCAAATTGGTGGATTTCTTGTCGTGCCGGTACTTCTCGAACCGCTTCTTGACACCATCGCTGACATAGACGGCTGAGGTTGGTTTGGTCCGCGTCCGGGGTCGGCCGGGTTTCCGCGGCCTCGGCGTGCGCGTGCCCGAAGGTGGAGGTGGCGGTACCTCGTCGGGCCGCGGTAGACCGTCGGCGGTGGGCTTGGTGTCGTCGGGCTCGGGCAGGTCTGGCACCAGACGCGGTGGCGGGGGTGGGGCAGGATCATCCAGAAGTCCGGACAAGCCAGCGTGGCGCACCGGTGGGGCCGTGAGGTCCCCGAGATCCTCTGCTGGTAGTTCCTGTGGGGTCAGGTTGTTGCTCACGGCCACATCCCCTTTTCCATCATCTCGGCGCGGATCTTGGAACCGCGTGTGAGTATTTCTTTTGTCAGTTTTGCGAAGTCTTCGGCCACTGGCTGCGTTGTCGTGCTCACCACCGGCGCATTCGCCGTGCCCTTCTTGATTTCCCAATGCTTCGGATTGTTCACGATTTCTTTTTCCAATTCGTGCGCGAGCCGTCCGTACTTGGGAACCTGTTGTCCCACCGCCTCTGAGTGACGGATGAAGGTCTCCAACATGACGTCGTCGGCCTGTTGCCCGAGGTCCCGTGACACGTTCTCTCGGGTCTCCTTGCGGATTGCTTTCGCTTGGTGGCCTGATGCAAAGACGAAGCAGCCCAACAGGATCAGATACGGGTTGTGTTCTCGCATGGCCCGAAAATCTGCGGCCAACTCACGCAGTCCGGTCCGGGACAGAGCGTCGGTCTTCATCGGGACGACCACGAATCTGGCGGCACACAGCGCCAGCTGGAGCAAGGTCTGATTCTCTGGAGGCGAGTCGATAATGATCAGGGCGTAGGAATCACTGATCTGTTGCAGCGCCAACGCGAGGCCCATCAGCGCGTGTTTCGCGGTCTGAGGGTTGCCCATCTCGGCGGACAACACGGGTGTAATGCGCTTGACGAAGGGACCGCCAGGAACGACGTCCAGGTTGGGTCGGACGTCGCGGACCGGTGTGAGAGGTGCGCCGGCGGTGATGGCGCTGAACAGGTTGCGGCCTTGGTCGTTGGCTTCGGTGTTAGCGAAGCCGAGGATGGTCGCGATGTTTCCTTGACCGTTGAGGTCGACAAGGAGCGTGCGTGCTCCGTCGGAGGCGACGAGCGCGGCCGCGTGCGTTGAGCACGTGGTCTTGCCAACTCCTCCCTTGCCGTTTCCGAACAGGTAGACCTTGCCCAGACGTCGCCAATCTACGGCGGGTTCTGCGGGCCCAGAGTCATCCCAAGCGGCTACGCTGCTAGTCATGCGGGCGCCTCACTCTGCGAGTATCGGGGGTTGTGCGCGCCTGCTGGACCGCACCACCGAAGGTGCCGCACACCATGCACGCCCATGGTTCACAAAGTCTAAGGCGCGCAACGCGACACACCACTGCGCGCCGCGCCGCTCCCCCAGCCTGGACCTAGGCCATGCCCCAGACTTCGTGGCTCATGGCGACCGGCATTCGCCCCTAGGCAGCAAACGCGATGGCGAATCGGATGCTAGCCGCAATAGGGTCTCCGACGCGCCGCACAGCGGCGCCCCAGGCGCGGAGCGCTATAGGTGGGACCGTCTCGAAATCAGCTCCGCTACGCGCACGGGTCGTTGCATTGAGTTGGATTCCATGCGACACCTAATACCCCGCTGCGGCCACTGCATGGCGGCGTATACTGCGAAAAACCGCATGTCAGACGTGGTGACACACGTGCACCGACGCCTTGCCCGATACCTGAGTCGATACCTACTGCAATACCAGTGGCAATACCTGGCGGCAGGTGTGCACACATATCGCGTAGACCGCCCCGGGCGCTACGCTGGAGAAAACATCACCGCCCGTGCGCAGGCAAGCATGAAGCGGGGCCATGATGGATAACAGCAACGATGCACGCACCCATATTGGTCCATGCATGCCGCGCTCGACCGTGTCCCAGATGCCTCAGAAAATTGCGTCCACAGTTCGGCGTGTCGCATTGGTTTCAGTGGGTTGCACTGCCGGATGCGACATTCCGGCTACAACACCGCCTGCCATGGTGGGCTGTATGCGGTGCACCGTTATGCGGCCTGTCGGGATCACAACCGTGACACACACGGTGGCCGCAGCCGCGCCGTCCATGCGAGTTCAGGTGCAGCGCCAGGCTTGTCAGCAGACTCGTTGCCCTGCTGAGGTATCAGTAGGAATCGCCATCGGCCCGCATATGGGCTCCGCAGTGGGGGATCACATCGCGTCGCCAGTTGCGCGCTCAGTAGGAACCAGCACCTGGGGCATCGCCGTCTGTGTTGCGTATCGCGGGGTATGTGTCGACGTTGCGGTCGCTGCGCGAGACCTTGTCTGGCGCAATGTGCGCTATCGAGCAGCAACCACCACATGTGTTCACGCCTGTGCCAGCGTCGAGCAGCGCATAGGGGGAACCACTGTGCGTGACTTCCCGGCAGCTGAAAGCTCTCTGCCGCTCAAACGCCGGTCTGCATCTGCGACCTGGGGTTTTAGCGGCGGTCGCGTCGCGCTCACGCGCCGAGTGCGCGAAACTGCGTCCTGGCGTGGCTCCACGCGCCCTCAAGTGCCCGGCGGGCGTTGTCTATCGCGGAAGGGCACGATCGTCGCCCTCCGGCGCCGTGGGGGACTTTTACCTGGTCATTGGTTGAAACTGACGTCCAGTAAGAGCGGTTGGACCTCCAGACATTCGTCTGGGCAGCTGATTCGCGTGCTGGTCGAGCACATCACCGCCCCGGGCGATTTGACGATCCTCGTCGAGCGCGACCGCTACCAGAAGAAGCGGGCCTTCGCGTCAGTGGGCATCTGGACGACCGACACAAAGTTCACGTCCTACCTGTCCAACCGATCCCAGCTGGGATCGGAACCGTTAGGACACTGTCTCGGAGTCGACATCAACGGCCAGCGCCTGGCTTAGAAGTTCGACGGCTGCTCGCCAGAGTGTGTGCGGGTTTCGACGGTAGTAGACGCGGCCCATACCGTCTTGGCGGCTAATCAGGCCGGCGGCGGTGAGGTCTTTGAGTGGCTGCTGGATGGCGCTTTGTGCGGCGAACCCGAGTTCTATCGCGAGGTCACTGGGGTTGACCAGCCCGTCGCTGCGCGCGATTGCCGCCATGACGGCGAGTCGATGTTTCTGGCCGAACACCACCCGGGAGAGTTCCTGAACTCTCGCGGATTGGGCGTACGACGACACGCCTGACATGCTATTACAGGATTTCTGTTACAGGTTTCGTGTTACTGATATTCTGTTACACGAATACTGTAATGCCTGGTCACAGCTAGTTCAGGCAGTCCAGACGGAGGTTCACGATGGCGGCGCAGTCAGCTACAACCGCGGAGTCGTCAACGCGGCGACGGGGACAATGGCGCAACCGGGAGAATCGTGCTTCTCCGAAGTACTTGGCCAAACGGGTGAGCGAAGCCGACCACGAGATCGTCACGCAGTTCGCTGACGCTCACGGTGTGAAAGTTTCCGAGCTGCTGGCCCCGTACATCGATGATCTGATTCGGCGCGCTCGCGATCACCGCGAATCAGCCACTGCACGCGCTTCCTGATTCGCTCCTGCCGTCAAACGGGAGCAGCAGCTAGGAACAAAGACCCAGGCAGTTCGGAGCCGGCCGCCGCACATGCGCCACCGGTCGTGCCGTTTCAGAGCACTAGCTGCATGTTGGTGGCGAGTATGCGGCCGCCGAGGATCGTGTGAATGATGTCGAGGGATTCTCGTTCCTCATCGATGTCGTCGCGTTCGGGTGGACCGGTGGCCATAACGTCATCGACCCAGGCGGCGTGTTCACTGGTCGGCGCTGCGCCGACCGCTTCGATGCTTGGTTGGCGTTGCTGTGCAAGGTCGTCGAGCCATTTGTGCCACGTGCGACGTTCGGTCCGGTGGCGCTCGAGGCGTTCTTCGCGTTGTTCGTGTAGGTGGTGTTGAGTCGCGATGGCATCGAGGCTGGTCTGGCCGGGAGCGACGGTGCCCCATCCGGTGCTGGTGACCAGGCCGACGATTTCGAGGTCAGTGATCATGCGGTCACCGGTCGCGCGGGGGAGCGCAGCAGCGGCGTAGAGATCGGCCTTGCTGGTGAGGCCGTGGTGTGCAACCAATTCATAGAGCCGGCGTAGGTGTGGGCCGAGCACGCTCCAGGCCGGATGGACTGGTTCGATGCGGACTCGTTGTGCGCTCGCCGGATCGTTGGTGACTCGGTTTTGCATGGTCAGCGCGTACACGTCGGCATCTCGGCCGATGGCTTGTCTCGTGCGCAGAATGGGTGAACCGGGCCGGTCGCGCAATTCGGCCAGTACCCGCCACACCGCATCCTCGCTGAGAAGCCCGCTAGCGATCGACAGGGTTCGTCCACCCACACCCACCAGCCATACGCCTGCGCGTTCTTCTCCGGCAGTGTGAGCGTAGAAAGCCAGCGCTTGCAGCACTGCGATCACCGTCCAGCGGCACCGCTTTCCCGCGTATTCGGCATCTGCCCATGCGACGGCGTTGGCAAGCCAGCGCCGTAATTTTTCCGGTCCACGCCAGCCTTTGTGGATCCCCCCCGGTGAGTAGTTCTGTTCTTTGTGCCGCGCATGTGAGGAATTTATGACGTTGGTGACGTACCAGGTACTGGCCTTGGTCCAGTCTCGTTGGAGGGCTTGTTCGGCGCGGGCTGCGTAGCGTTGGTATGCGGCACCAAGTCCGCGGTGCCATTCGGCTCCTGGGGCGATGCGGGCTCGCAGGTCGTCGAGGCTGTGGCCACGGGCGAATGCATTGACCACGACTGACATTCGGGGCTCGTGGCGCGATGTCCCGTCCCCTGTGGCCTTCGGCCGGGTCCAGGTGGATCGGTCGGGGTTGATGTGTCCGTGGCGCGCGAATGCCTCGACGTCGCGGGGCAGGGGAGTGGTGCGCCAGTAGGTGGATTTGAGTCGTGCGTGCTCGCCGTGTCCGTCGAGCACATCGTTGATGCTGAGGGCGTCTGGGGCCGGCGTGTTGGGTCGGTCTTGCGGGCTGGTTGGTTGCAGGGCGCCGAGCAGCATGGACAGCTGTGGCAGTAGATCGGGGGCGGACCTGGTTGTGAAGGCGTCGATGGCCTCGGTCAGGGTGCCATCGAGCTGGCGGTAGCCTCCGCGTTTGTCGGGGGATCCGGGCACGCTGAGGCAACCGGTGACCGGGTTTGTGTTGGGGGTGATGTCCAGGGTGGGCAGTCGTGCGGCTAAAAGCCGGACCAGCGTTTCGATTTCGTCACATGACGCTGTGGTGCCGATGGCCAGTGGGCAGATGAGGTGACGTCCGCCGGCGGAACGGTCGGTGACGATGGCGCCACCGCACGAGGAGAGCCACATCGCGGCGGTCTGCAGATCGAGGTCGGCCTGCTCGTGGCTGACGCGGCTGGCATCGAAATCGAGTCCGATGATGTGCGTGCGGTTCTTGGCGTGGATGTAGACCGCGGCAGGCCGCTTCGGCAGCGCATCGCTCCGCCTCGCCGTATCTGAGTACTTCTGGGTACCTGGGTTATAGAGGCGAACATAGGTGCGCCCGGGCGCGGCCATCAGCCGTGAGAGTTGTTTCCACACCTGTTGTGGGCCAGCGGGTGTGGGGGTTGCCAGCGTCACCGATGTCCCCAGGCGGGGTAGCTGGTTGGTGACGGGCTGGGTGGGCGTGTGCTATTGCGGCTCACCAGGGCGTCCTCTATCCTGGAGCCAACCCGCGTGGTTGGTTCCAAACTTGTTCTGGGTATTGAGTTGTGGGCCTTCTGGATCGAAGGTGGTGCTTCGGTTCAGAAATCAGATCTCCCCGCTTCGGCGGGGTTTTCTGCTTTGTGGGCCCGGTATGCGGGGTCCGCAGCTGTGGTGGTTGTTGCCTCCTGATGCCGATGTTGACTGGGAGTGTGTCACGCAGCGCGCGGATTATCCGAGCAGACACGCTGGTCAGGGCGCGGGTTTCTGCATGGTGGCGGTATCGCTATCGGACAGGCGGAGCAGCGCCGGTGCCTGTTTCTTCGCTGTCGGGGTAGGTAGGGCGGTCACGCGGATGCCGGGCAGTGCTGATGGTGTGTGGTGTTCCTTTCCCAGCTGGTGCTGACCAGTGTTAGGCGGGGTTTGCCGTGGTGGCGTGCATGCGGTGCGGCGTGTCCCCAAAGTCAACAATTTTCAACATCGGTCGTTGATCTGCCCTGCGCTCCAACATGTTTCGTCAAACAGCCGGTCATTCCGAGCGACAATAGGGCAATGCGACCGCAAAAGCTCTAGGCCAGGTCAATATCGGGCAAATGTGGCTGGGGCATTAGAAATCGCCGGTCGTGACGGTTTACCGTCCGCGGTATGACAGCTTGGGCTGAAACGATGACAGGAAACCTGCTGAACTTCTCGCAGGTTCTAGGTGGCGGCTCGGCGCCGATGTCGCCGCCACGGATGCCCGCGCCACCATTGTCTCCAGATGCCACGGTGACCATTCCCGCGATTGACGACCGTCGCGACATCACCGACAAGCAGCGAGCGGTGTTGGCATACCAGGGCATTGATCCTGAAACTGCGCCCTTGTCTGACATCAATCATGGCCTGGGCCTGCCCAAGCAAGCTCCAGCTCCCAACAGCCCGCCTCCCGCTCCGCCGGCGCCCGTGACCCCGGCCAGCAACAGCGGCACCCCTGCGGTGACACCCGTGGGCGACGGTCAGCACGACGGCGATGGGCAGCTCAGCGGGGCGGCAGCAGATGTTGCCAAACGTCTCGACGAAACACTCGGCAAGAACAGGTCGGCGATCAACAATGCCGACGAGCAACTCGCTGATGCGATTCTCAAAGCTCAAAGCTCAAGCGAGGCAGGCAAAGCCAAGCTCAAGCAGTTGCAGGATTCGATCATCGACCAGGTGCAGAAGCTCAGCCCCACCTTGGATACCCAGGCTGGACAGCAGCAACTCGCGGAATTTCTGCGGGGCAAGGCTTCTGAGATTCTGAACGTCGCCAACACTGCCGAGCTGGACGCAAAGTCTCATGCAGCGTTGCTCGACGGAGTAGCCGCCCAGTTGGACGCGATCGGCGACGGTGACCACGGTAAGGCAGGCAACCAGGGCGAACCGGGCGACCCGGAGCAGCAGAACCAACCAGGGGGCGATCAGCCCGCGGCGTCTCCTGCCGGGGCGGCGCCCTCTGATGCTCCGTTGCCGAGCGATCCGCTGCTTGATGGACTGGCCTCCGACCCGCTCATGCAGGGGCTGGGCTCGCTGTTGGGACCGGCGGCGGGGGCACTGGGTGGACTGCCTCAGATGATGGGCGGGATGATGCCGGGGATGGGCGGCGGCGGTGGTTTGCCGTTGGGCGACATCGGATCTGCGATCGGATCTGCGATCCGTGGCGGCGCCACCGATGGGCCAACTGATCCGCTGACTGATCCGCCCCTGAACGACAAGGCCGAGGACAAACCCGATACGGACGACAAGGGTGAGGCAAAGCCTGCTGACGACAAGCCCGAAGACCACACTGCCCAGACGACCCCTGCGGCCGCTCCTGCCGATGCCGCGACGCCCAATGCCCCGCAGGCTCAGCCCGGGCAGGTCGAACAGGCCGCGGCCAATGACCTCAAAGTCAAGCTGCCTCAGTCCGGTGACGAGGTGCCCGTGGCCAACGCTGCCCTCAAGAAGGCTGGCGACGAGGTCTTGTCGGGCAAGTCGATCGATGACGCATACCGGAACGCCGGTCTGGCCATGTCCCCACCTGGGGCACCGATCACCAAGAACATGGTGTCGCGTTCGGAGGGCCTGGAATTCGGAGATGTCGGCCAGTTCACCGATCACCGAGTGATGGCCCTGGGCAACGACAAGGTGTGGGACAACGGCCGCGAGATCCCACTCAAGGATCTGCAAGTCGGCACCACATTCCTGGGATGGGAACGCCCGCATACGACCCAGCCTGTGATCGCGGCAACGGCGACCACCCCGACACCGCCCAGCAGGACGTAGCACTAGTGTCCGCCAACCCGTTTCGAGCAAATAGCGACTTCGCATGCCAGCACTCGGCGTGCGCGTTGATTGCGGCCAGCGGCTCGCTGCGTCGATTACTGAAACCCACCCTATCTGAGCAGGAGTAATGTCATGTCCGTGAACGAATTGCGTTTCACCTCGGATGATCTGCGGCTGGCCGCCACAAAATACGAGGCCACCGCCGACCGCTACGCTGCCGCGCGCAACGAGAACGCACGTGCGGCACAGGACACCGAGAGCTGGGGGCCGCTGGCCTACGAATCGCGTCGGGCAGCGATCGATGCGATCAACGCACGCGAACGCGCGTTGACCGCCGAGGAGGAAAAGAATCGGGCGATGGCGCGGCAGCTGCGAATGACTGCCGACCAGTTCGACGCCATGACCGAGCACAACGCCGCCAACCTCACCATCAACCGGGACTGAGGACGCGACGGTGTTTGAAGCTGCCAGCCGCGATGAGTCGATCATCGTCAGGGTCGGGCGCAACGGTGACACGGCGGGTGTGCAGCTCGAACCGCCAGCGATGAGGCTGGCTGACGATGTGCTGGCCAGCCGGATCGTTCGGCTCAGCACACTGGCTTATCTGCGCTCGCAACTTGCGTTGCGTGAGGAAATGTTCCGTAATCGGGTTGAGGGCATCTCGACGCGGCTGCCCACGGCGTCTCAGGTCGAGGCGTATGCAGCCACGATCGACTTCTAGCACGGGCAAGGGGGGAAGCAAGTGGTGGCGTTCTACGCGAACGACGCGGGCCTGGCAACAGTAGCCGGCCAGTTGCATAACGCCTCGGTGGGTTTGATGCAGCTGGCTGCCACACCGCCAGCCCATCCGGCCCTGGCCGCTGACGAGACGTCGACGACTGCAGCAGCACGGCTATCAGAGCACGGTGTGGTGCTGGCTTCACGCGCGGCCGACGCTGCCCAGGTTCTGTTGGCCGCTTCCCGAGCTGTCACCGAGATCAGTCGCGTCTCGGTGGAGATGGATGGGCAGAACGCCAAGGCACTCGCCGCGGTTCACCGCGGGCCTACCGACGGGGTCGCCCCGACGTTCGTCCCGGCCGTCACCAGCGATGTCGTCGCGCCGGATGTGCCGATTGCGCCCGCCGCACCTCGCTACGGGAAGATTTCGGCTCAGATCATGGAGAACGGCCACTCCGATTCGGGCAGCACGTTTAGCAGTGCGTGCGCCCGGTACGGTGCGATGTTCAACGGGTCGGCGGTGGCGTCGCGGTTGGCCGCTCAGACAATCGAGAGTGAGGCGCTGCGAGGCAACACCGCCCCAGTCCTCGCCTCGGCGTTGCGGCGATTCGCCACCTGGGCCGACTCGATGCAGCAACACTCCTCGACTCTGGCGTCGGCGGCCACTGGCCACCGCGATCGTTTCGGCACTGCCCAAAGCGACACACCACGCTCAGCGGCATTCACCAGCAAGGAACGCGAACTCAGCCAGGCCCAAGCGCTCAATGCCCGCTTCGGAGGCGCCTACTCCGCAGTGGTGACGAAACTGCAAAGCGACCTCGTGGCGCTGAACACCCGCGCAGGGGTGGCCTCCCAGACTTATCACCTGGGCGAGCTTCCCGCCGCGCCTCCACCGCCGCCGCCAGTGGTCCCGGTCGTGGCACCCGCCACGCCAGAGCCAGGCCGAGTACCGCAGGAAGGACAACCGTCCTCGCGCCCCGAGGCTGCTGCCGATCAGAGCCCAGGAAGCACCGATGTCGGCGACGATCTTGGCGCCGCCGGGGCTGGCACCGACGAGCCGCTGGATCTTCTCGGTGACCCCGCGTTAACCGGTGAACAACCCGGTGACCCGATGTCTCAGGCCGGGCCTTTGGTGGCGATGTTGCCTGGTGTCCTTGCCGGGGTGGTCGGTGGTGCGCTGGGGGCATTGACCAGCTTGCCGGCCGCGGCCGCGCAGCAGGCGCAGTCAGCGATCTCGCAGGCCGGGCAAGCTGTTGAGGGACTGGCTAAAGGTCTGTCCGAACCTGACATGCCCGACCTGGACGCCTCCGATCTGGGCAGTTCGTCAGCGGGCCTCGGGGATATTGGTGGTGGCGGTGGAGGTTCTGGTTCGACCGAACCCGCCGGTGTATCAACGGATCTGCCACCGGCATCTGGTGGAATGCTGGCTCAGGCCGGACCGGCCAGCGCGCCTGCTCCCTTGCCGACTGGTCCCGCTGCAACTGCGGCGAGTACCCAGCCTGGTGGGATGATGGGCGGGATGCCGATGATGCCGCCCATGGCCGGGGGGATGGGCCGAGGAGGCGGCGGGGGCAGTAAACCGATCGCTGAGCCTGACAAGAAGATCATTGTTCCCGTGGAGCCGAACTCCGAGTTTGTCAAAGGCGAAGTGCCGCGCAGAGTGGCCGCCGAGGCTGCCGACGTCACCAACGACCATCGGGCCGCGAGCCGAAGCGCCGAGGAAGCTGACGTGGTCGTGACGTCCTCGCGACGCCGCCGCGTTGAAATGCCGAAGGATGACGACTAGTGACCGTCTACGAGTACCCGGATTACGCGGCCCACGCTGAGATGGTCGCAGGAATGAAAAACCGCATCGAGCGGATGACCAAAGTCTTGGCCAAGCTCCAGCAGGAATGGGACGACTGCGCAATTGACGCCGCCAGCGGCAACCGGGACGTCTCGCTGACTGTGGATTCCAAAGGCAGGTTGATGTCGTTGTCGCTGGCCGAAGGCTGCACCGTGCGCTACGACCACGTCGGCCTCGAAGAGTTGATCAACGCAACGCTCAAGAGCGCTGTAAAAGCAGCCAGAATTGAAGCCGCAGACATCGAAAAAGACATCAGCGTCGACGTCCACACGGCACAAAACAGCTAAGAAGGCGCCTCTCCACCCCCGGTCGGGCCAATCCAGGTGGGAACGTCACCGTGGACACCCCGAACTCGCAGAACACACCCACCTGGCGTTCTGTCCGCCGGCGCTTGGAACAGGCGGTAAGAATTGAAGCCGATTGAAATCGGAATTCGGCGCCCGACGTCGACACAGCGCAAATCGGTTAATACCGCTAGAAAAGTGTCTGAGGGCGGCGGTACCGTTGATGCATGCAGGCGCTCGAGGCACGTAGGGGGAAATCGCGATGCCAGCTGTAACACGAACGACGGTCCATCAGGACGCCCACGCTGTGGTTGCCCAGGCAATGGTCGCAGCGGAAACCGACCTGGTCGAGACCTCCGCTAGCTCGGCGGCCGCCTCGTCGGGGTTGGCCGCACGCGCCCACCCGCACCCATTTTCGGCGGCCGTCGCTGCGAGCGAGTCCGAGGTTCGGACCGAATTCTCGGCGGCACGCGGCGCCTTGGGCGTCAAGAGTGTCGCCATGGGAGGAGCTGCGCTAATGGGCGTCGCCGCCCTCGAGGAGACCGACACTGCGAATGCCGTGGATTTGAGCCCTGCGGAGGTCCTGTAGAAATGGCAATTCATCCGACCTACGCGCCACCGGCTCAACCGCCTGAAGCTCAAGCGGCTCAACCGCTGCCACCAACCCAGGCACCGCCACCGATCCAACAGCCGCGTGCCGGTCGGCGGTGGGGTGAGATGATCCTGGTAACGATCACGCTGTTGGTGGCGTGTGCCGCGGCCGCCTTGTCGGGCATCGCTTTGTCACGCAATCAGGTGGTCGCCCCGTCTAATCCTCAATCAGCTTCACCGAGTGTGCAGGCCCCGACTTCCGCCGAGACTGCGGCCGCAAAGAATGCTGCGTGCAGCGCGTGGGACGACGCGTCGCAAGCGATGGTGACAGCTCGGCAACCGTTCCTTGATCTGTCCAAAGTCGGAACACAGTGGACGTGGAGTGATCCGGCGATCGCGCAGACACTTGGTCAGGCGCAGTCAGGCATCATGATCCAGATCGAATACCTTCGCCAGCATGTCCCCTCGGCGACTCCTCCCGAGTTGGCCAGCGCGATCACGGATTTCAACGCCGCCAATATCGATCTAGCGGCTCTTGATGGACAGCATCAGTCAGCCGCAGTGGCTAATGCGGCGGCCGAGCGAACTGACAAGCTGGCGACAAAGATCCGCGAATTGTGCGGGTCGTAAACAATGCCCTCCGTGTCGCCACCGGGTGGTTCCGGTTCGGATCGGGTGTTACCGTCCTGGATGTGGCCGCCTGACGACGGCTCCATTGGCGAGTCGGCTAAGTGGCATGACAATCAGAGGGCGGAAGCTCGACGCAAGGCGCAGAGTTTTCGCAGCATCGCTGAAGGATTTACTCGTACTACCGAAGGCCACCTCAGCGAGGCCGCCATCAAGGGCTATCACCGCCAGGCCATCGACTACGACCACCTCGGCGACATCGCCGAGGCGAACGGGCGTGCCGCGCGCACGGTCGTAAGGTTGCACTACGACCTCAGCAGAGCTCTAGATGACATTGACGCGCGAGGTCAGCAAAGTCTCTCCGCGAGCCCAGCTGCCATGCACCCTGGGATACGAGCTGTAGTGGTCGGTGATGCCGAAGCCACTATTGCCGGATACACCGATGCCGCCACGGCCGCTTACGCACGTGCCAAAGCGGAATCCACACGAAGCTATCAAGCAATGGGGATGCGCCAACACGGCAGCGTCGACGACGACTCGTCAACGAAAGCACTCGACAACAGGACAGGTCAACGGGGCGACCCACAGTCCTCCAACGAGGCCAAGCAAAGTGCTGGTGAACGGGGCGACGCGGCGAGCAAAGTCGATGGGTTGCCCCATAGCAATCAAGCCAGCGCGGGACGCACCAGCGCTGGCAGTAGAGGCGACGCGTTGCCATCACCACCACCTGGCGACGAGACGGTCAGTGGCGGTTCTGGCTATCGCGGTGACGCAATAGCAGGTTCGGCGCCTCCATCAGCGACAGCGCCACCCGCTCGGTCGTCGATTGCTTCCCCGCTGACTAGTTCAGGAGGGCTAGGCGGCGGGCTCCCGAGTGGCGGTAGCCCATCGTCCGGGGGACTAGGAGCCGGCGGACTAGGTTCTAATCCCTTGTCGACGTTGACTTCTGGTATGGGCCGGATGCCGCAGACTTCGGGTTTGACGCCTCCAGCTAGCAGTTCGGCGCTGCCGCCGTCCGGGTTGGGGACGGGTGTGGATCCGGCGTCTTTTAGTCGTGCGGTTTCGGCTGGCAGTGCTGCGGCTGGTATTACTTCTTCCCCGGTCGCTCCAGCTCCGCCGTTGGCTGGTCCGTCAACACCGGCGGCGACGGCGGGTGTGGGTCCTTCTCCGGTGTCTGGTCCTTCTGCTGTTCCTGCGGGTTTGGCGGGTTCGGGGCAGCATGTGCCGACTTCGGGACCTGCGATGCCTGCCCCTGGGATGGGGGCACCTGGTGCTGGTGGGATGTTGTTGCCGTCTCCTGGGTTGGGTGCGCCCGCTGCCGCTGGTGGTGCGGCGACGGTGCCTGCGTCGATGCCTGCAGCTGGGGCTCCGTCGTCGGCCGGGTCCGGTGGTGGGGGATCTGCGGTAGCTTCTGGACCGACCTTGGTACCGGCTGGTGTGGCGACTCCGGTGGCTGTTTCTCGTGGCCCGGGTAAGCCGTTGTCGGCGGACGTGCTTTCTGCGGCGGCGTTGACGTGGGAGTTGGCGCGGGCTGGTGACTTGCGGCTGTATCCGATGGACTGGGCGGTTGGTGTGTTCCGTTCGCCAACTGGTACTGAGACTGTCGTGATGAGCGGTGATGGCTGGGGTTATGTGCCGGTCGGGGTGTTTTTGCCGCGGTCAGCTCGGTTGTTGGTGTCGGATCCGTTGGTAGACGATGCTTTTCGGAACGTGTGGTTCGGTTGGGCTGATCCTGCCCGGATCATGGTGGAGTATGCAAAGCTTCGCGTTGAGGGCGATTGGAAGCTGGTGGCGGCGGCGACGACGGGTTCTGCCGATTCGCTTCGTGAGGCTGGCGTGGATCACACGGTGGTGAATCGTCGTGAGGAGGGTCGGCCGAAAGGGTTGCCGGCGGATTGGGAGCCGCCGGTTCTCGATAGGCAGCATCAACATCGGTTGGAGCTGGGCTATCCGGATTTGTTCGGGCGGTTGGAAAAGCTCAGTGGTGTCGGGCGGCGCTATCAGGAGCGGGTGATTTACCCGGTGAGCGCTGCGCTGATGGAATGTTTGGTTGGCGTTGAGGAGATCCCGCAGGTTCTGCGGTCGGGGTGGCATACGGTCAGCTGTGCTGGTGATCTGAACGCGGCTGAGTGGTCGGAGTTCGATTCGGCGTGTGCCGAGATCTTCTTGTCGGTGGGTGCGAAGCGTCCAGGGGGGATTACGGACACTCCGGGTCACCCGCAGGAGGTGCCGGTGGCGATCCACCAGTACTACCGGGGGCAGTGGGTCTTGGCCCGGGCTATGGAGCATTTCGGTGGATGGGCTGGGGCTGCGATGCCGTTGTCGGACATGGTGTATGCGGCGATGGCTGCCGAGCGTTTCGACGTTCGGGCGGTGCTGGCGGAGCCGTTGCGCGCTGTGGAGGAAGACTGCGCATAATTGGTTAGCGTTAAATTTGTACGCGGCCGTAGCGCGTGAAGTCGAGGTGGCGGTACTGTCCGGTTTGTGGAGGGAAACGTAGGTTCTTCTGGGCCGGATGCTGGCGGGCCGTGGGGGCGTCCTGGCGTGACGGGTGGGGATCCGGCGAAGCCGGATAGCCGGTTTGGCCGGGGGCTGGGCTTGGCGACGCGCACTCAGGTCAGTGGTCATTATTTCGAGCGTCGTCGTCTTGGTTTGGCGTTCTTGCGTCGGGCTGAGCCGATGGAGGGTGACCCTGAGCGGTTGCGCAAGGTGCTGTTGCTGGTGTCTGCATGCCTGAGTGTGGCGGTGTTGATCGGTGCGCTGGCGGTGGGGTTTTTCCGGCCGGCGGGGTTGATCGACGATTCGACGACCATCGTTGGGGTTCGTGAGACCGGGGCGTTGTACGTCATGGTGGACGGGCGCCTGCATCCTGTGTTGAATCTGGTTTCCGCTCAGTTGATTTCGGGTCGGCCAGATATGCCCAAGTGGGTCAACCAGGGCGAAGCCGACCGGATTCCGCGCGGCGTTGAGGTTGGCATCGAGGGTGCGCCGGTAGATCTGCCGCGTGTGCAGTCACCGGAAGTGTCGCGGTGGGCGGTGTGTGACACGGGTGCGACAACGATGAGCGGCTCTCCGGTGGTGACGGGGATTAATGGGGCGTTGACGTTCGGCGATGGCGCGGCTCCGTTGGGTGATGACAGTGCTGTGCTGATGTCCTTCGATGACGTGACGTATCTGGTGTACCGCGGGTGGCGGATGCCGGTGGATCTGGGTGATCGGGCGGTGACGACGGCGTTGGGGATCGCTCCGGGGGCTCCTATCCAGGTGATGTCGCGTGCACTGTTGGCGGCGCTGCCGGCCAAGGGGCCGATTGTGGTGCCGCCGGTGGCCAATGCTGGTGCGCCGTCGCAGTTCAAATGGGGCCCTGGCGTTGTGGTGGGTTCGGTTGTGTCGAGTCAGGATGTTGCGGGCGGGCCGGATCGGCTCTACGTGGTTCTCGATGATGGTGTGCAACAGATTTCGCCCGTGGTTGCCGCGATGCTGCGCCAGCGTGACTCGTTTGGGACGTCCAAGCCGGTGTCGGTACGCCCGGATGAACTCGCTGCAGCTGCGGTGCAGCATCGGCTCGATGTGGACTTCTATCCGGAGAATCCGGTCACCTTGGTTGATACTTCGGCCCGGCCGGTGGTGTGCTCGGCGTGGGAGTTCAAGGTGGGGGAACGCCAAGCTCAGATCCGTGTCGTCAGCGGGCGCGGGTTACCGATCCGACGAGAGCAGAACAAGAATCTGGTGCACTTTCAGGACGGGGGCAGCGACGGTGTCCAGGCCGATCAGGTGTTGGTGAGCGATGAGCCGGCGACGTTTGTTACCGCGACCGGGCTCGCTCTGGATTCGCCCCGCCGGCAGTCGCTCTGGTTGATCAGCGGGTCAGGCAAGCGGTTCGGTGTGCCTTTCGATCAGGAGTCGTTGAAGGCATTGGGTCTGGCTGCGGCCGGCCGTCAGCAAGGGGTCAGTGATGCGGTGCGGTCTGCTCCGTGGGCGATGGTGCAGGTGTGGCCGGCGGGCCCGGAGTTGTCGAAGGCTGCCGCGAACAAGGAACACGGGAGGGCGTGAGCGATGTCGACGGTGAAGTTCAACGGGGGGCCTCGGCAGAGACCGCCACGTGGCGTGAATACCTCGCCAATCATTTGGCCGAGTTCGCTGGAGCCGTTTCTTAGTCCTCAGCCGTTGCCGCGCACCAAGGCTCAGATCATCATGCCGATCGTGATCGGTGTGGCGGTGCTGGGAATGCTGGGCTTGATGCTTTCGCAGAAAGCGTTGCGGCAGGGGCCGATGATGGGCATGTCGCTGCTGTTCCCGGTGATGATGATCGCTTCGATGATGATGATGTTCAACAACAACCGCAGCGGTAACGGTGAAGGGCAGCCGTTAAGTCCGAGCGCGCTGGACGCTAAACGACGCAAGTTCCGCCTCGACCTAGACGAGTTGCGAGGTGAGTTGCACGAAGCGGCGCGGGCACAGTTCAACCAGGTGCAGTGGCTACACCCGGCTCCTGATCATCTGCTGGGGCTGGTGGGTTCGGATCGGCAGTGGGAACGAAGCCGGAGAGGCGGCCAGTAATGACGACAGCGCAGAGCCCGTCGAGGTTGGACCCGCATTTCGGGTTCGTCCGTTTCGGTTTGGGCAACCAGCAGTTGACCCGCAGGTTCGAGAACGTCCCGTTGCTGGGAGATTCGGCCGACTACGAGCCGACGTCCTATCAGTCGGTCGCGGCGTTTCTGGGGACACAGGATAAGGTTCGGGGCATTCCGAAGCCGGTGTCGCTGCGCAATACCCCTGGGATGGCCTTCGTGGGGCGCGGCGGCCAGATGGACGCGGTGTATGCGTTGGTTCGGTCGGTTGTGCTGCAGGCAGCGATGTTTCATTCGGACACCGACCTGAAGGTTGTGGTCATCACCGAGTCGGTGAATCGTTGGGATTCGTGGTTGAAATGGCTTCCGCATGCCCAGCATTCGACGGCGCTGGACACCGGCGGTAGCCGACGGATGGTGTGGAGGTCGGTGGCGGCCTTCAACTCGTCGGAGATGGCCAAGGCCTTACATCAGCGCGAAGGATTCACGAAGAACGACACGTCGACGATGCCGCATCTGCTGATCATCAATGATCTGGCGCGCATCGATGAGACGGAATGGAAGACGATCACCCGGGCCGAGGGTGTGGCCGGGGTGACGTTCATGCGCCTGGCCACCGAACCGGGTAGTGCTCTGGAGTTCGCGAACACGTTTGTCGTTACTCCAGAACTCATCGAACACAATGGATCTCGGTTCGCAGTTCCGGATCAAATGAGTGAGTCCACGGCACGAACCATCGCGCGTCGGATGTCGAGGTTTCGTGCGGACGCCTCGGCACGCACGGTCGTTGATGACTCGTCGAGTTTGGTTCAGCTCACTGATCTGCTGGGGATCGAGGATTTTGCGCAGCTGGATTTGACGTCGCTGTATGCCAAGACGCGGATGGGTCCGCCTTTTGAGGAGTCCGAGTGGGGCAAGGAGTGGCTGCGGTTTCCGGTCGCTCGCGACACGTTCGGAAACTTGGTTCATATCGATCTCAAGGCCGAGGACGAGGGCGGCATGGGCAGCGCCGCCGTCGTTGTGGGGACTTCTGGTTCGGGTAAGTCGGAGTTTTGGACGACGCTGCTGCTTTCGGCGGCGCTGACGCATTCGCCTGAACAGCTTCAGATTATGTTCTTCGACTTCAAGGGCGATACGACGGCGATGACGATTCGAGGGTTCCCTCATACCGTCGCCGCGCAGAACAATCTGAAAGACGATTCGCTGTGGATGGAGCGCATGTGCGATGTGCTCTATGGAGAGCTGGAGATACGCAAGAAGCAGTTGGCCCGAGCCAAGTGCCACAACGCCGCGGAGTACGAGTATCGGCGTATCCACAAGGGGGAGAAGATTCCCCCGATGCCGCACCTGTTGCTGGTAGTGGATGAGTTCACCCAGATGTTTCAAGAGTGCCCGCCCATGGTGGATGTGATCGACGAGTACACGCGGCAGGTCCGCGCGTTGGGCGTCAAGGTTTTGATGGGCTCGCAGTATCTGGGTCATCACATGTCGCGTGGCGGCATCATGGCCAACATGCCGATCCGCATCGCGCTGCGCGTGCTGGATCCCAAGGATTCGCGCGAGGTGATCGGGGTGGACGACGCGCGGTGGCTGCCCTCGAAGCCGGCCGGTGCAGGTTTCCTGCTCAGTCAAGGCCGCGACCTTCAGCAGTTTCAGACTGCGTTCGTGTCGGGGACCTATCACCAGCCGCGGCGTCGGATGGCCACTGCCGAACTGCGCGAGCAGCAGACCTACGCTCCCCCCAGGGAGTTCCTGTTAACCGGGATGGAACCTGTCTCGGTGCCGGCCCCGGTCAGCGTCGATGTGCCCGACGAGGACACCCAGGACGTGCTGTTCGGCGCCGACGGGCGAGAACTGCTCGACGTACAGGTTGCTACACAGGCATTGCACGATCGGATGCCGGACGTGGTGCTCAAGCAGAAATGGCTGCCTCCGCTGGAGGCGTTGCCGGTCGATGAGTTGGTACGCCGGCTGCGTGGCAAGCCATGGAATGTGGACTACGGAATCAACAGGGAACTGCTGTTCCCGGTCGGAGTGGAAGATCGCCCATACCAGCATCAGCAGCGGGTGTACGCGGTGAACCTGCTCGAGGACAACTGCGCGGTGATTGGCAAGCAAAATGCCGGTAAGACGGTGGCGCTGGCCACGATGATCACCGGGGCCTCGTTGATGTATCGCCAGGACAGGATTCAGTTTTTCGTCGTCGCGTGCAGCGGATCTGACCTCAACGCTGTTGAGGAGCTTCCGCATGTGAGCGCGTTTAGCCAATACAAAAAGCGCGACAAGGTTTTCGCGATGCTCAGCGAGCTGGAGTCGATCATCGAGCGGCGTGAGCAGGCTGGCGTCGACATGAAAGTGTTGCGCGAGCAGAAGTTTGGCGGTGGTCGCGGCCGAGGCACTGAAGATGCGTCTGACCCGTACGGGGATGTGTACCTGGTGATCGATGGGTGGACCGCCTTCAAGAAGGAGTATGAGGACGCGGCGCTGGCCAATGGGGTCACTCGCGTGATGGAGCTGCTGAACAAGGGCGGCAGCTATGGCGTGCACGTGATCATCGCGGGGCACTCATGGTTCGACTTCGGCACCCGGTTGACCCCGCTGTTCAACGCCAATGTCGAGCTGAAGCTGGCCGACAACGACGATCTCAACCGCAACAGCCGCGACGTGGCGCTCAAGGTGCCGCTCGGGTTCCGACCACTGCACCGAGCTGAGCCCGAATTCGGAGTCAATGGTCCCGAGGGCGCCGCCGACGAGAACCCGAGCGGCACCGAGTTGACTGAGCACGCGGGAGAACTGGACGAGGCCGAGGACCAGGAAATGATCCGCATCGTCGGCCGCGGCACGTCGATGGCTGGATTCCATTTCCAGACGGGCCTGCCACAGGTGTCGATCAACGGCATGGTCAGCGACCTGGCGGACGCCATGCCCGCCATCACCGACAAGGCCGGGCGACGCGACGAGGCACGAGAACTCAAAATGTTGCCGACACTGGTCACGCTCGACGAGGTGTTCAACCAGGCTCACGACCTGGGCATGCTCGGGGGCAAGCTGGTGCCGTTCGGGATCTGCGAGAAGGGCCTCAAGCCAGCGTTCGTGGACTTCCTCAAACACTCGCATCTGCTGCTGGTCGCCGATCCCGAATCGGGTATCACTACCGCCCTGGCCACCCTGGCGCGTTCGATCATGCGCGTGTTTACGCCGGACGAAGCCGAGATCTTTGTCGTCGACAAGGCTCACGGGCTGCTCAACGTCGTCGTTGGTCCACACCTAGGCACCTATGAGGTGACAGCGGAGAAGCCGCCAGAACTGGGCTACGGACAAATTGGGACATCGTTCGGTGCCGCCACGGCCGCGTTGGAAGCAGCCGAGGCAGCTGCGGCTGAGCCTGCACCGACCAGTGGCCAACGCCGCGAAGGGTATGTGCACACGCTCGACCAGATGCAGGCCCTGGCTGCCTACCTTGCTGAGGAACTGGCTCGGCGCCAGCCTGACGGTGAATTGTCGCAGGAACAGCTGGCGGCCGGTGTGGGCGGCTGGAAGGGCAAGCGCACGTTTGTCATCGTCGACCGTGAAGAGGACGTTCACACGCTCGGCGGCGGTGCGATGGGCTTGAGCACCGCACACCCACTGTCGCCTTTGGCCGGTTTCATGTCCAATGCCGCCGAGGTCGGCCTTCACGTGATTGTGGGGCGGCGGGTCGCGCGGTGGACAGGGGCAGGCTCCAGCCCGTTGATCAAGGCGCTGACCACGACGAATCGTCCCGTGGTGGTGATGAACAGCGACAAGCAGGAGGGCGTCGTGGCGCGGGGGATTAAGGCAGGTCCGCTGGACGTGGGGCGCGGGGTGTATGCCACTGACGGGGCGCCTGATCGGGTGCAGATCGCGATGTCGGGTCGGCAGTGCTGACCTACACCGAGCAGGCCGCGCGGCACCTGGCAGACCTGATCGACAAGGCGCGAGCAGAGCAGGGCTGGTCGGTGGCCGATCTGGCGACCCATGCGGGTGTATCGCGGCCAACGGTTTCTCGCCTGATCAATCACGCGCAAATTCCGGTGCGCCAACGCACCCGCGACGCGATCGGCATCGCGCTGGGTTGGCAGCCCGGGGCATGCGATGCGGTGCTGGCCGGCGCTCAGCTGTCGCAGACGCAGGACGTTCTGGCTGTCGGTGCTGAGGCGGCGAGCCGGTTGGCACGCGAGGTCGACCGAGCTCGGCTCGACATTGGGTTGAACAAGCTGGAGTTGAGTCGGATTGCCGGGGTGGCGCGACCGGTGGTGTCGCGGCTGATCAACCATGGGGAGGTCCCGGCACGGTTCGCGGTGCGCGATGCGATCGGGGTGGCAGTGGGGTGGGAGTCCGGAAGCTGCGAGGCGGTGTTGGCCGGCGGCGCGCCGACGATGGCGGCCTCGGCGCAATGGGCACAGGTGGTTGCCCAGCGTCTGGAGGACCTTGCCGCGCAAGCGGAGCAGGCCGCGGCGGACAGTGAGCGCCAAGCGCAGTGCTGGCACGCGATCGCCGAGAGTGCCGCAGACTCGGCGGCCGAGAGTGAGCGTCGTGCTGCGCACTGGCGCACGGTGGGCACGGATGCGCGGGCGGCGGTGCGGTTGGCGCGCCGCGGCGGCCGCGACGTACCCAATGGCAACAATGGGTGTTGAATTGCGTTGACTTCCAGGCGATATTGCGCGTTGCTGTTGCCAGCCTTTTTGCGGGCAGATTAGTCTCGGATCAGGTGGGAGACCACATAGGGAAGGGGAAATTTAGTCATGACGATGCCGTTGCTGGTTGAAACTCCGATTCTCGCGGCGCAGGGCGCCTCGGAAACGGCAGGGTCCGCGGTTGTCGGGGGTGTGCTGACCGGTGTTGCGCCGGCGTTGCTCGCTCCGATCCCGATGGGCGGGGAAGAGGTATCCATGCTGTTTGCCCAGGCAATCGCCGCCAACGCAGCACAGTTCTTGGCCGCGTGTGGCGTGGGGGTTGCCCAGCGCGAAGCGCTGGCCGCGAGCACGATCACTTCTGCGGCAGCTCACGAGATAACCGACGCGACCGCGGCCGCGCAACTGTTTCTGTAGCTGCGGTCTTTTCACGGGCTTTCCCGAGCTAGGAGTGTGTGGTGGTCGCTTACTATGGGCTGACGCCGGAGGTCAATGCGTTCCGGTTGACCATGATGGGGGCTGGTCCGGCAGCTCATGTGCCAGCGGCTGCTGGGTTTGAGACCGCCAGCGTGACCCACGCTCAGGGCGCGGTGCAGCTGGCCAACACTGCCGCAGCAACAGCCGCGACGTACTCGGGTATGGGCTCTATCGCAATGATGCAGGCCGCGACCACCCATAGCGGCTGGATGTCGACCGCGGCGATTGCGGCACAACGAAGCGCAAAATGTGTCGAATCCGGTATGGGGCTCTACGGAACCGCGGTAGCCAGCACCATTCCGTTCGGAACGGTGGTCGCCAATCGCGTGCGCGACGCAACGTTGCAGTCGACCAATATCCTCGGGGTCAACACCATTCCCATCGCCGAGACCGAAGCTGAGTACGGCGAGTTCTGGGGCCAGAACGCTAGCGCCATGACAGGGTACCTGTCGGGTGTGACCAGCCTGGTCAGCGCACTATCGGTGCCGCTTCCGATGATGCCGGGAATGGCGAATCCGGCCGAGGCGCTGGCAGCGGGTGTGTCCGCCTCGGGCATGTCTTTGGGACTGCAAGGCGCCTCAGCAGCGTTGTCGCAAGCAACGCAGGTCGGCGCGACTGGGCTCAGTGGCGCATCGTCGATGATGGGTACGGGCCTCAGTGCTGCCACGAACGGGGCGTCGACTGCGGCTGAACACGCAACACAGGGCTCGACCGCGCCGGGGATGCTGGGTGCGCCGCCCGGGTCGGCTTCCCCTTCCCGTCCCGGGGGCGCCCCAGCATCCACCGATGGCACCGGGTTCATGCAGTCAGCCCAGGCAATGATGGGGCCGATGATGCAGGCCCCGCAGGCGTTGGCGGGTGCTCCGCAAATGCTCGGCCAGGCCGGGCAGCTGCCGTCGTCAATGTTTGGGCAGGCCAGTGGGCTGGTGTCGCCGATGATGTCAGGACTGGGCGGCGGCGGTTTCGGCGGCGGGGCACCGGGATTGGGAGCTAGCGGGCTCAGCAGTGCTGGTGGGTGGTCGGGCCTGGGTCTGGCCAACGGAGGCTACGCCGGCGGCGGAGCCCCGGTCGCTGCATCGCTGAGCAAACCCGCAGGTATTGGGGTGGGAGGCTCCAGCGCCATGGCGGGACCTGTGGGAGTTCCGCAGAAGTGGTGGAATGCGCCCGGCTCGCCCGATTCGGCCGCGACATCGATGGCAGGGCCTCGGGGCGGCGTGACGGGCACAGCCGGCGGCGCGCCGATGGCACCCGGGATGATGGGGGTTCCGCCGGGCCGATCGAACGGACAACGCGGCCACGGTGAGATCAGTGAGGCCGATCAACAGGTCGTGACCGATGACGGCGCGGGCGAGGGTGTGCCGGTTTACACCGATGACGGTGGCGTCGTCTACGTCGGGGGGCGGGAGGTATGAATCCGCGAATTATTTAGCTGCGGGCGTTAGAAAGTTTTTCATTTCAGTGCAAGTGTGACTTATCGCAGCACCAACATCACGTCACCGCATTATCGAGCATGAGGGGAAATACACACGATGTTTCAGACTGATACCGATGCGATGCTGACTTCGGCGGGCCATCTCGACAACATTCGCAACGAGATCATGGGAATGCTCAATCAGTACATGACCACCAACCAGGATCTGACCTCGGGTGCGTTCACGGGTCTGGCCGCCACACAGTCGACGCTGACCGCCGAGGACGTCCTCAACACCGGCCGACAGGTCTCGGAGCGTTTCCAGGGCGTCATCGACCACATGAAGTCCTCGGCACACCAGTACGCCGCCATGAACCAGGACAACGCGGTCAAGCTCGGCCACGTGGGCGCCTAGTTCCTACATCGACCCGTTTTTCGAATCTTCAAGGAGGACACTATGAGCGGACAGCAGTCTTACGATCACGTACGGATGATTGAGCACGCGACCACCCAGACGAACATCATGAACCGTCTGGAGGAGCTCAAGCAGGAGTCGATCCACGCCATCAACTCGGTGGCCGAAATCTGGAAGGAGCACGGCTCGAACGCTGCGCAGGAAGCGCATCAGCAGATCGCGCTGGCTTTCCAGCAGGTGTTCGCCACGATCGGCCGCCATGGGCAGGCGATCCAGGGCGCGAGCCAGAACGCCGAGCACACGGACATGGCGGCGGCGGCCGGGTTCCGCAACCTGTAATGGCTGTCGCGTCGGGAGCGCGGCTATCGGTCACATCCACCGGATTGGGGCTGATAGCCGCGCTTGCTGGTATTACACGGTTGCCCGCGACGCTGCGGGTACCGCCCTCTGACGGCCCCGACCGAGCCAGCCTCAGTGCCACCCATCCCGGTATGGAGGTCTTGCAACAGGCGGGGATCTGGACTGAGGCCGGCCTGGATTGCGATGTCGAGCAGTGGATGGTCACATTGGCCCGCCCCGACATCAGGGTCGATGTTGAGGTCGATGTGCCGTCCGTGATGAGTGCCCGGTTGCTGGGTCCTGCACCGGTTTTCAGGCCTTCACACGATGAAGCAACGATCCGGCAGAATTCAACGGCAGCGATCGCCGCCTATGAGGAACTGCAACGCTGGCGCGCCGATCAGCCGGCCAAGCGAGTGGCCACATTGTGCCGGCGCGACGGGATCTGGGTGGCAGCTGCCAGAATGTGGCAGCCAGGTGCGACCAGTTCTGATGGTCAGGAACACGACGAGCTCGATGAGATCGTGGTGTCCTTGGTCGGTGACCAGCCGATCGCCACGACGGTAGCCGAGCTGCTTGGCAGCGCAGAACCCGCCGTGTTTGAGGGGATGAGCATCCAGTCCTCGGTTCTCAATGACGTTGTGGGCCAGTGGCAGCACGACCCAGAGACCAACATTGTGGCGCTGCTGGTCAATCACGGTCTGACCGTCGAGCAGGCACGCATTGTTGAGGCCTTCGCTGACCGCTCAGCGGTGCGGTCCACGGTCACCGCGATGCAAATGCGGCCCGGACGCGGCGATTGGGCAGAGCTGACGATGACCATCGCGGACACCATTTATGGCCGCGTGGTGCGCAGCGAGACCGGCTCGGGCGCGGATCTGTGGACATTGATGATGCCCGGCAATGAGCGCAGGATCCGTACCGCCTTCGACGGAGTCATGGAATCGTTGCCCAGTGGACAGGGTTGGCCTGACTACACACGGTAGTCCGTAAAATAATTACAGACGATCTTGCCGAGCGACGTAGACGCGAAAAACTGAACAGGGTTACGCTCGCTTTTGTTGAGAACAACACCAGCCTTGCGGCAACAAACATGCTGCTGACCGGGGGAGCTGAGGGGAAAATCATGAGCGAGCAAGACTTCCTGAACCGGATGGGAGCGTCTTCGTCCGACAACACCGCGGACCGGACGAATAACGGTGCACCACAACCGGGAACGCCGCAGCGCGGCCCCACACCGGGTGCGCACCGACCCGGCGCCGACGCCACAGGCAGCGCTCCCACCCACAGTCGCCCGCCGACCGGCACTCCACCGCAGCATCCCGCGCCGCCGGCCCACTACGACGACCTCACTCAGCAAATCACTCCAGATCATATCCGCGCCGCACGAACCACATACGCCCCACAGAGCGCCGCCGCCCCGCAGTATCAAGGTCGCGAATCCGTCGATCCGACGCACGGTTGGCAAGCAGGCCGCGGCGCAGTGCACCAACCAGCATCGGAATCGTCTGCACCGCAACCCAATTCCTTCGGATGGGCAGACAGTGGGTCAGGGTTTGTGTCGGCCGCTGGCAACGGGGAGCTGCTCGGCGAACAGGTCCGCGCAACCGACTTCGTCGAGACCAAGAAGATCCCGTCGAATCAGGGCTGGCGCAAATGGCTCTACCGACTGACATTCGGCACGGTCAACACCGGAGAGTCCCCGGATGAACAGCGGGTACGGGCCATGCGAGCCCAGGTCGCCGCACCCATGGCGGGCACGTTCTCGGTGGCGGTGCTCGGCGGTAAGGGCGGTGTCGGCAAGACGTCGATGACGATCATGCTGGGCTCGCTGATCGCACTGCTGCGCGAGCACGAACACACTATCGCCATCGACGCTGACCCCAGCCACGGCGCAAACCTTGCTGGACGCATTGATCGGTCGGCAGCCTCGTCCTACCACGAAATCGTCGCCGCACAGAACATCAAGCGGTATTCGGACATGCGTGCACGCGTTGGGCACAACACCGCAGGGTTGGATGTGTTGGCCTCCCCGACGCACCGAGGCGCCACCGGCAGCGCCGGTGCCGTGGGTCCGGAGTTGTATCTGCAGGCACGTGGATGCCTCGAGGAGCATTACAACGTGTTGCTGACCGACTGCGGCGTCAACATTGAAGACCCGATCGCCGCCACCGCCCTAGCGCACGCCAACGCTGTGGTGATGGTGACATCAGCGATCCCAGAAAGCGTCGAAGGCGCCGGCAAGGAGATCGATTGGCTGTACAACCATCCCGACTACCGCTCGTTGATGAGTCGGATGGTGCTGATCATCAATCATGACCGCCTGCCAGTAAACAATAAGCACCGCAAGCAGATCCGAGAGTTCGTCGACGCGGTAGCCGAGCGGTACAGCCGATGGGTACCCCGGGAACGGATCTTCATCATGCCTCATGATCCACACCTGGCGACCTCGGCCATCGTCGACATCAACGAGCTGGCCCCTGCCACCGCACGGCAAATCTTGGAAGTGGCCGCTTGCCTGGCCGGAGGCTACACCGCGACGGGAGCCGCCCAGTGACCACGCCACAAGCTGCAAGCACTGACGGTGCGGCCGCGATCGCCGATCCTGCCCCGTTGACACGCGTGGTGATCTTCGTGGGAGACGACACCGAAATGGACTTTGTGCTCCCCGCCAAAGTCGCATTGGTCGTCATTGTCGAAGACCTGATCGACTCGATCAACAAGAAGCTGCGCCGCCGCCGCCAACCGACCTTAAAGCTCGGCCCGACGTATAGATTGTGCCGGGCCGACACCCAGCCCCTCAACCCGGAGCACACCCTCGACGAAGCCGGCGTACTGGACGGGG